>JBFFBT010000155.1:0-13916 GCA_041560255.1 Myxococcota bacterium
TATCTTGATGATTTTCTTGACCTTTATCAAAAATACCGATAGGATGGAAGTGTGTTGCGACCTTATCCGATAAACAATCCCATTCTATCCCGCCAGCATCGTCGCAAGAGAAGAAAACCGGGATGGGTGTTGCTCATCACATTGTTGATCGGCACCAACGGATATCTGTTTTTCTCGGGCAGCATCTCTTTCACCCAGCAAGAAAGGGTGCAAATGGAGCCTACTGCTATCGAGCAAAGCCCTTCGCTGCAATCCGATGTCATCAACGCAAACGTGAAAGAGATGCAGGGCATTGCAGGAGTACGCAACCTCGAATCCCGCAATTTCGCACAAACATACCAATCCTACCGGTCCAAGTACGATCTCAACAAAGCCCATGCACCCAGTGGGGTTCGAACCCTCAAACAATGGTGCGAACGTATCGCCGGTCAAATCGAGAAATCCGATACGTTTTCCACCGCGCTCGTGCGAAGCGGCCTAGACTCGGTACAAACATCGTCGTTGATCACCGCCTTGGAAGACAAGCTGGATTTTAGAACCATACGTACAGGTGAGCGATTTGAGCTTTGGCTCTCTCCCAGAGGTGAGATCGAACGTTTCACCTACCGCCAATCACCTTTGGTCTCCTACCTGGTCGAACATATATCCGGCAACTTGGTAGGACAAAAGATATCCAAAGCAACCCATACCAAAACTGTACCGATTTCGGTTCGTATCCATGATTCTTTGTACACATCTCTATCCGAGGCGGGAGAGTCACCGGCCTTGGTGATGATGTTGGTGGATATCTTCGCCTGGGATATCGATTTTTACATCGACACGCACGCCGGAGACACCATACGTTTGTTGGTGGAAAAAGAAGAGCTTGATGGTGAATTCATTCAATACGGAAGAATCTTGGCGGCAGAGTATCATGGCTTGGTCGGCACCCATCGCGCTTTTCGTTACCAAACCCGAGATGGTACGGATGGTTATTACGACCAACAGGGCAACTCGCTCAGAAAAGCCTTTCTGAAATCTCCACTTAAATTCACATATATTTCTTCGGGTTACGGAACACGTGTACATCCCATCTTGGGCTTTTCCAAAATGCATGCCGGCATCGATCTGGCCGCCCCGGTCGGCACGCCCGTCTGGGCCCCGGCCGACGGTCTGGTTACCTTTTCAGGATATAAGGGTTACAATGGAAAACTCGTGGTGCTCCGACACGTAAACGGATACGAGACCGCGTTTGCGCATCTACATACCATCTCAAAATCCATAACAAACGGCACCCGGGTTCGGCAGATGCAGGTACTCGGGACCGTGGGCTCCACTGGTCTGTCTACCGGTCCACATCTCCACTACGGCATGAAGAAAAACGGTAAAAACGTAAATCCTTTCTCTCAGAAATTTCCGCCCACCGATCCTGTGCCTGGACCGGAGCTCGAAGAATACAAATCCGCCATCACACCCTGGCTCAATCAACTCGAACGTATTCCCCTGGCAACCGATCGTTGTACGGCGTCGGTGCAAGCCGATCGCGAAGAAAACGGATGATGCTCGGTCTTTTCATCTTGAGCCTGGCGTTGTCTCAACCCACGCATTCGGACTCGAACTCTGATTTCGAGCTCAAATTGGTAGAGAAAAGGGTGGAAGGCTTGCTCGCCAAGATGACCCTCAGGGAAAAGATTGGGCAGTTGATCATGGTGGGTTTTCCCGGTACCCAGCTCACTCCCAAAACCGCCAAGTTTCTCTCGGATCATCATTTTGGATCGGTCTCTTTGTACCGCCGCAACATACGTAACAACCAACAGGTTGCCAAGTTGGTTCAACAAATCCGGCAACTGATGCGAAACCGGATCCAACCCTTTGTCGCCATTGATCAAGAAGGGGGCAACGTAGTTCGGATCCGTTCGGATGTCGCCGTACTTCCAGGAGCCATGACGCTCGGCGCCACCCGGGATCCGGTGCTGGCATATCTGGCGGGTCAAGCCAACGCATATGATTTAGGCCATTTGGGAATCGACATGAACCTTGCTCCGGTTCTGGATATCAACCAAAACCCGCACAATCCGGTCATTAACATACGCGCTTTGGCGGATCACCCCAATTTGGTGACCCAGCTGGGGGTGTGGTTTATCCAAGGCCAACAACAAGCCGGTATGGCCACAGTGGCAAAACATTTTCCCGGCCATGGAACCACATCCAGTGATTCGCATTATGCATTGCCCACTCTGCAAATCTCAAAACAACAGCTCGAAACCATCGAGTTGCAACCCTTTCGGGTGGCCATCGCGGGTGGTCTGGATGCAGTGATGACGGCCCACATCAACATCCCTTCGGTCGAGCCCGATCCGATTCCAGCTTCGATTTCCAAACGAGTGATTACGGGCCTACTGAGAAAGAAGCTCAATTTCGATGGATTGGTGATCACCGACGATCTCGAAATGCGCGCCGTGGCCGACAAATCGGATATCGGCCAGGCGGCCGTGCAAGCAATTCAGGCGGGCGCCGATATCGTGATGGTCATCTGGGCAACCGGCAACAAGCTTCGGGCGATAGCTGCACTCGAACGGGCCGTCAACCAAGGCATCATATCCATCAAACGGCTGGATCAATCGGTACGGCGTGTTCTTTTACTCAAGGCCAAACGCGGCACCCTGGATGCCTGGAAATCCCAACCGGGAAGCGCGCCGCCTCCACTTCCCAACTCCTACCATCAGCTTGTCATGCAAACCATCGCCCAACGCGGCATCACCTTGGTGCGCAACCAAACAGCCATCGTTCCGGTTTGTTCGGGCAAAGACGTGTTGGTGACAGGACCGCTCAGATCATTTTTAGTTGAAATGAAGAAGCTACAACCCCAAGCCACCATCCTGAAGATCGACATGGTGCCGTCGGAAAAACGCAGAAACCAAATTCTCGAGCAATTGACCTCGATGGCCGCCAAACATCGGATGGTCGTCATAGCCGTAGTCAACGCCTACCATGCCTGGCTGGTGCAACGCTTGCAGTATAAAACCAAGACGCCGATTCTGGCGGTGTCTTTCGGATCACCCTATTATCTGAGAAATTTTCCCAAGGTAGCCGCGTATTTGTGTTGCTACTCTTTTCTGCCTTCGGTACAAAAAGCTGCAGCCCATGCCCTTTGCGGGCATAATCCCATCACAGGTCGGTTGCCCATCAACATCTCCAAAAGCTACCCCCGGGGTCACGGTCTCATCATCTCGGATCAACGATGTTCTTTGGCAACCAGGTATTGATTGTATTTTTCAGGTAGAGTACAAACACCTAGACCGGCGGGCGGCAAGAGCTTGATCGGATTTCGGATTTAATGACGGCGTCTATGCTGTTTTTCCCCGCGATCATGCATATGCTTATTACGATGTTCTTTGATCAACTGAATCATTTTCTCACGTTGCTCGGGGGTCAGCAATTTCCGGATCGAAAGCAAGAGACGCACGTGTTTTTTCTTCAACTGTATCTCGAGCGAACCTATCTTTTCGACCAAGGTCATGACTTGTTTCTCATCAGGGCTGTCCGCATGCATGGATTTTTTGAGATCGAGATACAGAACCTTCAGATCGGCCTTCAAAGAAATGGATTCTTTCTTGGCCTGGTGGGCAAGCTCCTTGAGCCTGTCCAAAGTCTCGCCTTCCAAACCGAGCTCGGTCGAAAATTTCTCGATCATCTCCATACGAAAGCCCATACCGAACATTCCGCCATGCATGCCATGTTTGGAACCGGCATAGACCTGCCCGCCTAACAACAGCATCAATCCCAAGCTACCCAAAAAAGCTTTTACCATACGAGTCTTCTTTTCGCGCATGTTACACCTCCTGTAACTTACTAAAAGTCAACTTTCACGGATTGCCAAAACTTTTGGCGCTTCCTTTTGTTACTTCTTCACCAGATAGGTCGAAAGCACTTCGTCCAAGGCTTGATACTCCAAACCCAATCGGGCAACCAACATTTGTTCGTCCTGAGGCTCGAACACTGCATCCATCCAATCTATCCACCCATCAGGTTGGGTTTCTGCAACCAGATCGGACTGAATGTCCGGTCCGGATGAGCTATCCAAACCCCCGGAATATTGATATCCCACGGACAAAATCAATGCGATAACCCCGGCAATGCCCAGCGCAACCAACCAGGCAGGAAATGGCTTCCACTCTCGTCCGGCCTCGATTTTTCGCTTCAACCGATCATCAAACACCGCTTGTTGTTGCAATGTGTATGCAGGCATGGCCCAACCGGATCGAATCTGGTCTATCATCTTTTGATCCGTACTGCATTGTACGAGATCTTTCTCTCTGCCTGCCGTCATGACATCGACCTTTCCAGATCTTTCAGATCTTGTCTAAGCTTCGAAAGCGCCCGGTGCAGGTGGCTTTTGGCCGTACCGATCGAGATCGCAAGTTGCATGGCCGTCTCTTCCAGGCTGCACCCCTCAAGATGCACCATCCCAAATACTGCGCGTTGTTTCAAAGAAAGCCTCCCCATCGCTTTCCTGATTCGTGCCCGCATCCGCCGGTGTTGCACATAACTAACAGGGTGTGCATCCGGCCGTTGCCGCTCCGGGTTTTGTTTAAATCTCTCTTCCAGACACCTGCTTTTCAATCCCGATACCCACAACCATCTGCGGTGACTCTTTGCACGGTTTACGAGAATCCGATAAAACCAGGTTGAAAGCTTCGCCTGTCCCCTAAACCCGGGCAGCGCCTTGTATGCCCTCAAGAAAGCCTCCTGGGCGACATCTTCGGCAGCCTGCAGATCACCTCCCACGATATGGTAGGCTAGCGCAATAGCGCGATTTCTCTCTTCGGTGACCAATTTCCAAAAAACCTGTTCGATTTCAATCCGCGTCTGGTCCGCTTCTGATGCACCGGTCGCAACATTCATGCTATCACCTCGCGTCTTCGGTTTCTTCGAACTCCGAAGCGGTTTGCTCATAGATATAGACTCCCCGAACCTGTGAATGGTTTACACTGGAGATAATGATAACCACAACCGAGACAATCCCGCAAAAAGCCACCCGGGATACATCGGAAATGGATTTTCATGAAGATGCTTTAGAAAAGTTATGTGTCTAGGTCGCGGTCCGCATCCCGGTGGCCCGCGACTGTATATCCCGCAAGGCCATTCGTTGTGCCAATCCGGCGGACAAGCCGAACATACAAGCCAAAATACGGAAGAATTCAAAGCTATTACGGGTCAGTTGCTCCGACAGGCCGACAACCGGTCCCCAGGACAACATCCCGTCGGTCAACAACCATGAAAAAAGAATCAGAGATAAAAATGTCCAGGGCCAGCGAAGCAGGGATCCACTCAGGGTAAGCGCGGTAAGCATCGTGGGCCCGATCAAGCTCAACGCAACCGTATCCCCCATGCCCGAAATGATTGATATGACGCTCCAAATCGTCGGGGTTCCTGAAAGAACCTCCTGGGTGCCCTGCAACACCGCGGGCCCCGCCAATCCCAGAGACAAAAAGATCGAGCCAAAAACCAATCCATGCTTCCTCAAGCCTGATCCCACATAGGAAAGCCCCGAAGAAACCCAAGTCCGGGCCAGGATCCAAGCGCCTATAATCATAAACAAGTTACCCAAAACCAACAACAAGGCCCTGAACCAAATCGCCAAATCATCCCCCAGCAACCCTGGTATCAAAGACCTGGATAAAATATCGTTCAAATCATGCATCAGAATGCTCCAGGCCATAAACATCCAACCCCGATGCATCCGATCCCCCGACTCAAACGACCTGGCCGCAATCAAAAATCCCACAAATGACAAGGACTTGACAACAATGATCTCAAGATAGACAAACTGTGAAAACCAAGCCTGAAGGCCCCAAGCAAACCACGCAAACAAATGAAACAGGCCGAATAATACAGGTATGTAGATCAAAACATGGTACTTGCTCATGATAAACCCAAAAAAACACAAACAAGTCAAAATGATAGGTGACAACTATACCATCCGAGCAAAACCCTGTCAACGCAATCATTTTCTATTATACTTGGTTTCTGCGAAATTTATTATAATTATTAGGATCAAAGGACAGCTTTTCGAAATAACGAACTGAATTCCCACAATCATTCAGGTGTGATCCGTCATCCCTGAATGCTTACGAATATATTATGGTCGTTTTTCTCTAATCGTAATAAATGTTGGGCCAGTCTTCATCATAGCCCGTTATTTCGTTTCCAATACCATCCCAGTCAAGGTAGTTCGGATCAGTCACATCGCCGTCACCGTTGGTATCACCTTTTAATGTATCGTCTTTGAAAGACGTAAACGCAACTCCGGTACCGTCATAATTGATGATATTATTAAAATGCTTTATTCTCGATGCGTATGTAAATTTCAACACAACATTGTTCGCCAGGGTCAAAGAGGCTCCTGATTCCACGATAAGATCATTATCATTGATGACAAACGCGACTTCAGTCTCGGCCCAGCTTATCGCAGTTTTGAATTCATCCACCGTCTCGACAAAGATGCCGTTGTATTGGTTGGTTTGTGATGGATTGGACGGATTGTGAAACACGTTGCTGTCGTCCATCGAGTAGGTAATGTCGACACTCAACGGCAATAGGTTGTCGTAGAAGGTGTTTCCGGTAATGACCGTCGCGGCCTTTGCACTGTAGGCATCCAAGGCGCCGTAATAATGCCCACCAGATTTTCCTCCCAGATTGTGCGCAAAGACACAATTTGTCACACTTGCCATGGAGCCCGACAAAGAAAGGGTCGGTTCATCATTTCCGCCGCCGTAATAAAAATGACAGTAATTGAAAACCGAGCCGTTGGTCATATTGGTAGCAATTCCGTCCCAGTCGCCCGCGGCCGGGGTGGTGCCGGTGCCGTCTTGGTTGGTGTCTCCTCCGTGCTCGTCATCTTTATAGGATGTAAAGATGATCGGATCCGTGGAGGTTCCTTGGGTTACGATGGTTCCGGCGCTTCCCAGCATCAGGTAGGGTCCATCCTGGGAATGAAATTTGACCACCACGCCTTTCTGGATGGTCAACGTGTTTTCGACATAAAAATCATATGCCTTGATGTAGTATACATACCCCGTCATCCAGGTGGTGGGTTCGGTGATATCGTCTTCGATAACGATGACGTTGCTGACACACGCAAGCCCCTCATCGATGTAACCCGCATCACAATCGCAATAGGCCCCCCCTGCGCTTTCCATACAGGTGCCGTGATTTGAGCAGGATACGCCGTCACACGGATCGGGGTTGGAACCGCCACCCCCGCAGCCTGCAAACACCCAAACAACCGGTATCAGCACTGCCAACTTCCTCACCATATCGATACTCCTTTCGGTTTTGTTGAATAAAATTAAAAGTATACACCTTTTCTGCAATTTTATATAGACCTTAGCCAAGATTTTCTTTGCATTTCCAAACTTGTAGCGGGTTGCCAGGGGGCATCGCCCGGGGTATGATTTTGTATGGCATGCGGTACGATATTCAGGATAAAAAAGTTTGCCTTGCATGACGGACCCGGAATTAGGACCACGTTATTCTTCAAGGGCTGCCCACTTAGGTGCATCTGGTGCCACAACCCCGAAGGGATTGATCCGGCTCCTCAGACCATGCAACTGAGACGACCGGAGATCGTGGGTAAGAGCATGTCTGCAGAGCAAATCATGCAAGCAATCGAACAGGATCGTATCTTTTATGATCAATCCTCGGGCGGAGCGACCTTCTCGGGCGGAGAGCCTCTCTTCCAGCCGCATTTGCTCGAGGCATTGCTGACGGTGTGCAAAAAGGCCGGGATTCATACGGCGTTGGATACTTGTGGATATGCACCGGCAAAGGTTTTCGATCGACTGGCAGGCTTGACCGATCTCATTCTTTTCGACCTCAAGCTGGCAGACGGCCCCCAGCATATCATGTATACCGGAGTGGACAATCAAATCATTCTTCGCAATTTTGAGACCGCATGCAACCAATCCATTGATTTGAGGGTGCGCTTGCCCCTGGTGCCGGGTATTACCGACACAGACGACAATATCCAGGCGATCGGCCGGATGGTGGGCGGGCAGCGCCGAAGCCTGCCGGTCGATTTGCTTCCTTACCACAGGATCGGCGAGCACAAATATGCCAGCTTGGGCAAACCGCTTTCGAAAAACCTCAAACCTTACCCATCCCAAACCGAAATCGAGCAGATCCGATCCAAATACCAAGAATTCGGCCTGGCCGTCAATATAGAGGGAATTTCATGAACCCTAGAATCGAAAACCTTCTGCGTAAGAGTAAAAACGCTCCGGTAACCATTTCGGATGAACGGGCCCGTCTGATAACCCGTTTTTACCAAAGCGGCACAGCCCAACACGAACCGGTGGTGATCCAACGGGCCTTGGCGTTTCGGTATATCATGGAGCACAAATCGATTTGCATTCTGCCCGGCGAGCTCATCGTCGGCGAACGCGGCCCGGCGCCCAAGGCCGTGCCCACCTATCCGGAGATCTGCCTGCACAGCATCCATGACTTACAAACCTTGGATCAACGCAGCAAGGTGCCCTACAAAGTACCACCCGAGACCTTTGAAGTATATGCAAATCAGATCATTCCTTTCTGGTCGGGACGCACAATGCGTGAAAGAGTTTTTGCACATATGTCTCCCGAATGGATGCGGGCTTACCAGGCAGGTGTATTTACCGAGTTTCAAGAGCAACGCTGCCCGGGCCACACCGCCATGGGCGATAAAATATACCGTAAGGGGTTTTTGGATCTAAACACCGAGATCGAGAGGGCCGAGAGTAATCTGGATTACTTCAATGACCCCGAGGCGTTGGAAAAAGCCGAGCAATTGCGGGCCATGCGTATTTGTATCGAGGCGCTGATTCACTTTGCCCGGCGACACGCAGATGCTCTGGACGCAGCCGCAGCGGAAGAAAGCGAGCCCAATCGCAAATCCGAGCTCGTACAGATGGCCCGTATCTGCCGTAAGGTGCCTGCGAGCAAACCCGAGACATTTTGGGAAGCATTACAGATGTACTGGTTTGTACACGTGGGTGTCATTACCGAGCTCAACCCTTGGGACGCTTTCAATCCCGGCCGACTCGATCAACACCTTTCTCCCTTTTACCAACAAGAGATCCAAAACGGCAGCCTTACGCGAGAAAAGGCTCGAGAATTATTGCAGGCCTTTTGGATCAAGTTCAACAACCACCCCGCCCCACCTAAAGTGGGAGTTACAGCCCAAGAAAGCAATACCTATGTCGACTTCGCACTCATCAATCTGGGCGGCCTGACTTCCGACAACCGAGACGGGGTTTGCGAGCTGAGCTATCTGCTTTTGGATGTCATCGAAGAAATGCGCCTGCTGCAACCGTCTTCAATGGTACAAATATCCAAAAAGAACCCGGATCGATTTCTCAAGCGCGCCATTGAAATCATTCGCACGGGATACGGACAACCGTCGGTGTTCAACACCGACACTATCGTTCAGGCATTGGTGAGGCAGGGAAAAGATATCCGAGATGCGCGTTGTGGAGGAGCCAGTGGATGTGTGGAGATGGGCGCCTTCGGCAAAGAAGCCTACTTTCTTACCGGATACTTCAACCTGCCGAAAATCCTCGAGCTCACCCTGCACCACGGATTTGATCGGCGCACCGGACAGCAGGTAGGCACGGGTTTGCATCATCCAGAAACCTTTACGTCATACGAAAAGCTTTTCGATGCGTTTTCCTCCGAGCTTGCATACTTCGCCAAAGTCAAAATCCGCGGAAACAATATCATTGAAAAACTCTATGCGCGCTATCTACCGGTGCCTTTTTTGAGCCTTTTGATTGATGACTGTATCCAAAACGCCAAGGACTACAACGCGGGCGGTGCGCGATATAACACTTCATACATCCAGGGGGTAGGCTTGGGAAGCACCGTCGATGCGCTTTCGGCTGTTCGAACACATGTTTTCGAGAAAAAAAATCTTTCTATCCACGAGTTGATTCAGGCCCTCGATGATAATTTCGAAGGCCGCCAGAAGCTGCAGGAGATCTTGTTACACCACTCACCCAAATGGGGAAACGCCGATCCAACCGCTGACGAAACCGCCGTCGAGATCTTCAACGCGTTTTTCAGGGCGGTCGAAGCCAAACCCAACACCCGCAATGGTATGCATCGCATCAATTTGCTTCCCACCACCTGCCACGTTTATTTCGGAAGCGTAACCGGCGCTTTGCCGGACGGTCGTAAAGCCGGACAACCCTTGAGCGAAGGCATTTCACCGGTACAAGGCATGGACCGGCAAGGACCCACGGCGGTAATACACTCGGCCTCCAAGCTGGATCACATCCGCACGGGGGGTACGCTGCTCAACCAGCGATTTTTACCCCAGGTCCTTGCAGATGAAACCGGTATCAAAGGACTTGTGCACTTGATACGCAGCTACTTCAAAATGGATGGACACCACATCCAGTTTAATGTCATCGACTGCGAAACCCTCAAAAAAGCCCAGGCAAACCCGGACGATTATCGCGATCTCATTGTCCGGGTAGCCGGCTACAGCGACTATTTCGTGGACCTCACACCCGAGCTACAGGAAGAGATCATTCAAAGGACCGCTCACCAAAAGTTTTGAGTTGTTGTTCAACGAACCCAGATCTGGTATTGTAGTTTCATACTGTAAAATTTGAAGAATTATTACACATTTTTTCTGGCAATGACGAGCTGAACACCTCTAGGGACTGTATCGTCCATGGGTAGATTGGTCGGAAAAGCTTGATCGCGAATATCAATACTACCTGGATCGCATTGATACTCATACAATCCGTAATTGTTCATGCGCGCGATGAATATATTCATTTCAGCCGCTATACCAGCACGGACGGTTTATCTCAAAACTCCGCCTTATCCATCCTGCAAAATAATATTGGTTTCATGGTTTTCGGCACCGAAGATGGATTGGATATCTACAACGGGTACCAATTTACCTCCTTCAATCCCCGCAGCAATGCCACGACCACACCCGTCAGCACGTATATTTCCTCCATAGCTGAAGATCATCGTGGTGACGTCTGGCTGGGCACCCTTCGAGGTCTACTGCGGTTTCAACCCACCAATGAATCCTTCGAGATTTTTGATTCGGATCCAACCAATCTTTATGGATTGGGGGAAAAAAGGATCAACAAGATCTACATACAGCCAAACCGGCACATTTGGCTGGGCACGGAGAAAGGTCTTCTGCGCTTTGATCCGGTCACCGCTGTCTGGAAACGATTTCGTGCCGATCCGGACGATCCACACTCCCTTTGTCAGAATCACATCACATCTATCGACGAAGATGGGTGGGGCAATCTTTGGTTGGGCACTCGAAACAATGGAGTGTGTAGATTAGATCTTACAACCGAACGATTCGAACAAATTGCATATCATAGCAAAAGCTCGTCCCACCCTGCCAATCAGGTCTTCGATTTGCTGATCGACGATCATCATACGGCCTGGATTGCAACCCAATCAGGGTTGTATACTCTGAATATTCATGAGAAGCCCGAAGAATCAATCCATATCAATATCCCAAACCACTTGTCCGATCGCATCATCAACTGTCTATATCACGACAGCCACGGACGGGTTTGGATCGGAGCCAATAGAGGAGATCTTTTCAGATATCATCGACAGTTTGACGATTGGGTCGAGATACACAGCGCCACTGCAAACTCGATCGATTTGTCCAACGATATATTATCGATCTGGGTGGATCGTTTTGATGTTCTCTGGCTGGGCGCAAAGGGAGCCGGAATATACAAGAGCAATCCACGTAAAAATTTTCGACAACATGATATAAAATCAACTCCCAAAGGCAAGCTTGGCGCCAATGTGATTTTTCCCGTGCTTCAAGACACAAAAGGCAGATTTTGGATTGGAACAATCGGAGACGGGCTATACTGTTTTGACAACCTTGATTTCCGTTTTCCTCGTGTTTATCGGCATGATCCAAAAGATCCAAACAGCATCAGCAACGACAACATAAGAGTCGTACTCGAAGATCACGACAACAGGCTCTGGATCGGGACGGAAAGGGGCGGTCTCAATCGTTTTGAGGAATCATCCGGAAATTTCACACGATTTCAATATAATCCCGAAAACCCGGACAGTCTCAGCAATGATTATATTTACACTCTGGCAGTAGACGATCACAACGTTCTGTGGATTGGAACACGCGGGGGTGGATTGAACAGTTTCCGAGAAAATGAAAACCGATTCGAGCACCATACTTACAGGTTAAATCCACAAAACCGATCAACCAATGACTATGTGTACAAGCTTCTTCAGGATCGACATGGAGACCTCTGGGTCGGCACCTTGGGAAACGGTCTCTTCGTATATCGAAAAGATACTGGAAAATTTAAACCCATAGAATATCGACCGGATGGAAAATCAAACTTGTTTCTCAACTCGATGACCATCACAGAAACGCAGGCCGGAGTTATTTGGATTGGAACCGATCGAGGACTGGTTCGATACGATCGACATCATTCTCATTTTATGCATTATGACCATCATGATGGATTGGCCAACAATGTCATATATTGTATTTTAGAAGACGAAAACCAAGACATATGGTTCAGCACCAATCGAGGGATTACGAAATATGATTCGAGCAATGATATTTTTACCAACTACACAATCGACGATGGATTGTCCAATACAGAATTCAGTGGAAACTCTTGTTTTCGTAGCCGGAAAGGTCAACTGTTTTTCGGCGGAACGAAAGGCATTACCTCTTTCTATCCAAAAGATATTTTTAGCAACAACAAAGCCCCACCGCTAGTATTTACAGAGCTCCAATTGTTCAATCGGCAAGTTGAAATCGGTAAGAAATACAACGAACGCATCGTGTTGCATCAGGCAATTACGTTCACGAAGCAACTTAAGCTCACCCACTTGGATTATGTTTTCTCCATCGAATTTGCAGCGTTGGATTTTTCCTATCCCGCGAGAAATCAATATGCCTACAAATTGGAGGGATTCGACCGAGATTGGAATCATATCGGTAATCGACGCAGGGCTACATACACGACCCTCCCACCAGGCAAATATATCTTTAGAGTGAAGGCAGCCAACAGTGACGGAGTATGGAATCACAAGGGATCCAAGATCAAGATCGAGATTCTGCCGCCGTTTTGGAAAACCGGTTGGTTTATTTCAATGATTGTCGTTGCGTTGATTGGTATGATTATATTGATCTACACGCTGCGTGTACGACAAATCCAAAAATACAGCAAACAGCTCGAACAACAGGTACAACAAAGAACCCAAGAGCTCGCCGAACGCAACGATGAAATCGAAAGGCAAAAGGAAGCATTGGAAAACACCTTAGACGAACTGAAAAAAGTCAAGGACGAGCTTGTCCGAGGAGCTCATCTCGCAGGAATGGCTGATGTCGCCAATGAGGTTTTGCATCTTGTCGGCAATCTTCTCAACAGCCTGAATGTATCCGCTCAATCGGTCGACAAAACACTAAGAGAAAGTCGAGCTCAAAACATCCATAAAGCCAATCAAATATTGTGTCAAAACCGACATGATTTAACCACATTTTTCAGCCAGGAGGAAAGAAGTCACAAACTCGTCGATTACTATCTGTTGTGGGAAAGTACCTTGAAAAATGAATTCTCCAGCATGCAATCAGACATCGAAAGAGTAATTGAAAAAGCTAGTGAAATAAATAACGTCATCACAGCGCAACAAAAAAACATTCACGTCGCTCATGTTTCCGAATCACTGGATTTGATCCGACTCTTAGATGACACTCTAGAGCTACAGGCCTATTCACTATCGGAAAACGACATTCAAATAAGAAAGAACTATCGCGACAAACCTGTCATCCGGGCACCAAAAACAAAACTCTTTTTTATCCTTATCAGCATCATAAAATACATCGAGCGAACCATGCTGGAAGACATTGACAATCCTCA
>JBFFBT010000156.1:0-13677 GCA_041560255.1 Myxococcota bacterium
ATTGTATTATTTGGTTATCGAAGAATTCATTAGGCGCCTAGACAATCTCAGTATGTGATGTATCCAATCATGCTGAGTTCCCCGTTTTCAATCAGCGGGGCAACCTGTAGGATAGGTCGCCATCCGATTCAACCGACAAACTTGTATCCGAACCGATGAACGGTCACGATATAACGGGGATCGGCGGGATCGTCTTCGAGCTTTTTCCTCAATTTGGCCACATGCATGTCCACCGTTCGGGTCAACAGCGCCTGGTTGTAGTCCCAAACCGCATTCAGCAGGGTATCCCGTTCGATGACTTCGCCTTTGTGCTCGATGAAGTATTTCAACAGCTTGAACTCCCTGGCCGAAAGCTCCAAAGAACGCCGGCCTTTTCGAGCTTCACACCTCCCAAAATCCACAACCACATCTCCAAATTGGTAGGGTTTGTCCGTCATTTTTTCCTGTCCGGTTCGGGTCGTGCGGCGCAAGACGGCCTCCACCCTGGCAATAAGCTCCATGAAACTGAACGGTTTGGTAATATAGTCATCCGCCCCCAGTCTCAACCCAAGCACCCGATCGATCTCTTGTCCCCGGGCGGTCAGCATGATAATCGGAGTATTGATGTTTTCACTCCGTAGCTTTTTGCACACATCCAAACCACTCATTTTTGGAAGCATGACATCCAATATGATGATGTCGGGCATGCGGCTTGTGGCCAGCTCCAAACCTTGTGCTCCGTTTTTCGCCAGTGTGACGGCATAGCCCTCGTACTCGAAACCATCCTTCAATGCCGTAACCATGGAATCATCGTCTTCCACGATCAACACCTTCACCATAACGCTGCCTCCCTAAAATCCGCACTCGGATCATCAATGGCCGCCGTTAGGTTTATGCAACGGCAAGCGGATGGAAAAAGTACTCCCTTGTCCCAATTCACTTTCTACTTTCACCTCGCCACCGTGGGACTCGACCACGTGACGCACGATGGATAGACCCAATCCGTTGCCCTTGATGTCGTGGACCAACCCACTGCCCACGCGGTGAAAACGCTCGAAGATGCGTTTTTGCTCCTCTTTGGATATTCCTAAACCATGATCCCGGACGGACAGTACCACAAAGTCGCCATCCAAAAACACACGTACAACGATGCTTTTTTTCTCGGGAGAATATTTGACGGCATTATCCAAAAGATTGTGCAACGCCTGGGCAACGGCATCAGAATCCGCTTTTATGAGCGGGAGCGGATTGTCCGGCAAGTCCAATGTCAACCCAAATCCATTTTGTTCCAAGCTCACCAGGTATGATTTCAACACGGCTTGCACCACTTCGTCCAACCGGGTGAGTTCAAATCGGTATTCCTTGCGGCCGGATTCGATCCGAGAAAAATCCAAGATATTATCAATGAGACGAGACAATCTTCGACTTTCGATCTCGATGTATTCACCATACTCCTTAGCCTTCTGGATCGAAGAAATCCGGCCCAAGCGCAAAAACTCGGCAAACACCCGAATGGATGCAAGCGGCGTGCGCAACTCATGTGAGACGTTGGACACGAAATCCGATTTCATTTGTGACAGCCGCATGGTCCGGCCGGCCACCCGCAAAGTCAGCATGATACCGGCAAAAAGCACCAACGCCAGCAAGATCGCCAGGGTAATGTTGATGATAAAGCTTTTCTTGGCCCACTGTTTGGGAGTCACCCCCAAATTGAACAAATCCAAGGTCCAATCAGTGAACACAAAATGAAAACGAGATGCTGCGGCCGGCCTCAATCCAGACTGTATATCTTTGCCTATAACGATCCTGCCGTCCTGATTGCGCACCACCACCATCAAATTGCGACAGGTTTCTTTTGAAAAATGCGAGCACAAAATTTTCTCGATCATGCGAGGCAAAAGTTTTTTCG
The DNA here is from genome assembly GCA_041560255.1 of Myxococcota bacterium. Classification (GTDB taxonomy): domain Bacteria; phylum Myxococcota; class B64-G9; order B64-G9; family B64-G9; genus JBFFBT01. The sequence continues at coordinate 1,889 of JBFFBT010000156.1, forward strand.
AAAAAAAGTTTTGATCCAAAACCATGGCGGCGATGCCCACGGTACGCGACAACCCATCCGATATTGGATTGAGCACGATGCGATATTTGGGCTCCTGCTCGTTGACATACAATCCGCCAAACTCGTCGATGGACGAAGCCAGCACGCGGGCCTGCCAAGGAAGACAGGCAATCACCAAAGCCAGGGACTCTTCCGAAGCGGTAGACGGCTTCAAGGTCCGCATCTTTCGGCTGTACTCGTAAAAGTTACCGGTCGGCACCTGGGTGTAGTCGACAAAATACATGTTTTGCACCCCATCCAAGGACTTTGACGACCAATGTTCGGATACCTTGGACAGGTTTTTCGGCTCTAGGATCGCCGAAGGTACATTGAGCACCCTTTCGGACAAAGAACGGTAGAAATATTCCACCTCGGTGGCGACCGTCTCAAGCGTGTTTTGCAGTACCGTTTGGTAGGCGACCGCAGAGGTTTTCTCCAGCTTGTTGAGCCAGTTTATTTGCAAGCCCAGAAGCAAGCCCAGCGGAACCAAAACGACGGACACGCCCACCCAATATGATTTGTTCTTCAGCATAGCAACCAGTTTTTTCATGCTCCACCATACCCTCTATCTACCGAGTATGGCACACAACCAAGAGCAGTTTCGAGGTGGTTTTACAAGTTGTTTACATGATTTACATCATTTTACCCATCCAGGTAGGACTTTTACAGTCCAAAATTCTACAATCGATAAAAGAAACCAAGGCCGTGGCAACATTCACGGTGTTGTACAAACACAGGCCGCCTCAAAAAAAAACCGACGAACCAGGCGGCCTCAGAAAAAAGGAGACAAGAAATGAAAAAGTTGTCGCTCGTTGTCCTCTCGTTGGCAATTCTATTGGTAGTTCCGGTTGTACCCGTTTTGGCCGGAGATCACGGCAAATGCACCCACACGGTCGAAGATTGCCTGAACAAAATGGTGGCCAAACTGAAAAGCACCGGCTTCATCGGGGTCGAGCTCGATTCCAAGGACAAAGAAACCCTGACGGTAACCAAAGTCGTCCAAGACAGTCCGGCCGAAAAATCCGGCATCCAAGAAGGCGACATCCTGTACGCACTCAACGGCATTCGGTTTACCAAAAAGAACTGGGAAGCCATCAACAAAGTCAAACAACCCGGCAAAACCGTCACCTGCACCATCAAAAGACACGGCTCCAGTAAAGAGCTCAACATGACCCTGGTGCCCATGCCGGCGGACCTGATGGCCAAATACATCGGCGAGCACATGCTGGATCACGCCAAAGACAACGCGTTGGCAAAAAAATAGATTCTTCCTCATAAAAAATGGGATGTTTCGTTATCCACCGCAACAACCCTTACATCACCACCGGTTATCACCTCTCTACATAGCAATCTCATTTTTCACTTGCTTTTTTTACCCACATTAAATAAGGTCACTGCTTAACGATTGACTATGCTATAAAACGGTCTCTATACGATGGAAAAATTGCACAAAGCCAAAGATACTGGATTCGCTATAATTTTTATATGCGTCCTGGTTGGATTGGTAACAAAACATTCGGCCTGGTTTTATGCTGCGGCAGTGGCGACCTTGCTTGCGATGGTATGGATCCGCCCGTTTATTTGGATGAGCAAGGTTTGGTTCGGTTTGTCGGTGGTGCTGGGGTTTATCGGCACCCGGGTGCTGCTTGGCAGCATTTTCTTCTTGATCCTGACCCCCATCGCGATACTGCATCGTAAATCCCACAAAAATCCTCTCAAGTTAAACAACGAAAAAGACAGCCTTTTTATCCCCAAGAACACCCGATACGAGAAAAAGCACCTGATGTCCCCTTTCTAGGAGATTTGGATGGACTTTTTGAAAGACTTATGGAGCTACATGAAAACCAGGAAAAAATTCTGGTTGTTGCCTATGATTGTGGTGCTTTTGCTGATGGGTACGCTCATCGTCTTCACCAGCGGTTCTGCAGTCGCTCCTTTCATCTACACCATTTTCTAATCTGAGCTTACGGGTTATCGCATGAATATCCTCGGAATTTCAGCATACTACCACGATTCCGCAGCCGCATTGGTGCAAGCCGGCGCCATCACCGCCGCGGCCCAGGAAGAACGATTTACCAGAAAAAAACACGATCCTTCATTCCCTACCCAGGCTGTGCGGTTTTGTCTCAACCAAGCCGGCATTCGGCCATCCGATCTCGAAGCGATCGTCTTTTACGACAAACCCATCCTCAAATTCGAACGCCTGTTGGAGACCTACTACGCTTTTGCTCCCAAGGGCATTCGCAGTTTCATTCAAGCCATGCCGGTGTGGGTGAAAGAAAAGCTTTTTTCCAAAAAGCTCATCCGCGAAAAGCTCCAGGAGATTGAGCCCTCGGCCAAAAAAATCCCCCCGATTTTTTTCACCGAGCATCACCTTTCTCATGCGGCCTCCGCGTTCTACCCATCGCCTTTCGAGGAGGCGGCGCTGCTTACCGTAGATGGAGTGGGAGAGTGGGCCACCACCACGATCGGACACGGAAAAGGCAAAGACATCACCATTTACAAAGAGCTATGCTTTCCCCACTCATGGGGGTTGCTCTATACGGCCTTTACCTATTATCTCGGGTTCAAGGTAAACAGCGGCGAGTACAAGCTCATGGGTCTGGCGCCGTACGGAAATCCCGAGGCCGATCAGACCAAGCGGTTTGAATCCATCATTCGGGACGAGCTCATCGATCTCAAATCGGACGGCTCGCTCTGGCTGAACATGAAGTACTTCAGCTACCCGGTCGGCTTGAGAATGACAGAAAACCAAAAATGGGAGCAATTGTTCGGATTTCCGGTCAGACTACCCGAATCCGAGCTCACCCAGGCCCATATGAACCTCGCTTACGCCATCCAGCAGGTTACAGAAGACGGAATGCTGCGATTGGCCGAAGAAGCTCAAAAAGTATCTCAAAGCAAAAACCTGGTCATGGCCGGCGGCGTGGCGCTCAACTGTGTCGCCAACGGAAAGCTGTTGCGATCCGGCCTGTTTGATCGCATATGGATCCAACCCGCGGCAGGCGACGCCGGCGGGGCGTTGGGCGCGGCATTGGCCTATTGGCATCTGGCGGCCGAAAAAGAGCGCCGAGTAAGCCCCGACGGCAAAGACGCCATGCGCGGATCCTACCTGGGACCGGAGTTCGGCCCGCTGGAGACCGAACGCCTGGCCAGAAAGTACCATGCGCCTTACGAACGGCATGCTTCTTTCGACCAGTTATGCGAAAAAGTCGCCCGACTGATGGATCAAGGAAGCATCATCGGATGGTTCCAAGGCCGCATGGAATGGGGTCCCAGAGCGCTTGGAAACCGCAGCATCATCGGAGACGCGCGTAACCCCGACATGCAAAAACGCCTCAACCTCAAGATCAAATACCGGGAGTCCTTCCGCCCCTTCGCACCCTCGGTGCTCATTGAAGACGTCTCTGAATATTTCGAGATGGATACCGAATCCCCATACATGCTGTTGGTCGCGGACGTGGTCGAAAACCGAAGAAAACCCTTCCCACCCGGATACCACGAGCTTCCTCTGAAAGAGAAGCTCTACCATATTCGATCCGACATCCCGGCCATCACCCATCTCAATTACTCCGCCAGAGTCGAGACGGTACATAAAGACACCAACCCCCAATACTGGGAGCTCATCCATGCATTCAAAAAGCTCACCGGCTACGGAGTCATCGTCAACACCAGCTTCAACGTCCGGGGAGAGCCCATCGTCTGCACCCCCGAAGACGCTTATCGCTGTTTCATGCGTACCGAAATGGACTACCTGGTCATCGGCAACGACTTTTTCGATAAAAGCCAACAACCCGCTTTCGAAGATCGGGAAGACTGGCAAAAAGAATACCCTTTGGATTGACCCGAAACTTCATCCCGCCGCTTCCATACTCATCAGCGCGCACTCAAATCCAAATGCTATCATGCGACAAGGGACACCCGTGTCCAAAATGGATGCAGGCAAGGATCCCACTACATGAAATCCGGCTTCCAAATCCTCAATTGGCGTATGGAGTATGCACCTTCGATTGCGCGCTATGCCGACAACAAAAACATCTGGCAAAACCTACGGGATGGGTTTCCGCATCCCTATACACTTTCGGACGCCGAGCGATTCATTTCCATGGCGATGGAAATGAAACCTCAAACCTATTTTGCCGTCGTATCGGGCGACGAAGCCATAGGAAGCATCGGTTTCGTCCTGGGGACGGACGTTCACCGGTATACGGCCGAGCTCGGATATTGGATCGCACAGCCTTTCTGGAACCAGGGCATCGCCTCCCGGGCGGTGAAAAAAATCACGGATTACGCGTTTGACGACTTCGGGCTTACGAGGATCTCGGCCGAGCCGTACCACACCAATCAGGCTTCCATCCGGGTGCTGGAAAAAGCCGGGTATGTCCGGGAAGGAATCAAAAAAGCGAGCGTGATGAAAGCTGGAAAAGTGCTGGATCAAATCGTATACGCATCCATCCGGCTTTGAGATCCTCAAGAAACACCTGCCCTGGGCAGTTATCTCGAGCCGAAGCAACCCCTCATACCAGGGTTACTTCGGCTTGTTTGTCTCATCGGCTGAATCGGTTGTTGGAGTCGGGTTTGACCAACGGCACGCGTTGGTTTTTATTTGTGTCAAGCAGGTCACCCGTCCTCATGACAACCCGTGCAGTGCTCGTCAGGGTAATGCGCATTGATATGACAGGCAAAGCAATCGTCGGGCTCAGGAAAGATATCCGGAGTCGGCGATGGAGAGGGTTGCGGGGTAGGAGTGGGTTCTGGAGTAGGACTGCTGCATTGGTCTTCGAGGTCCTCACAGCAATCACCGTAATGAGTGCAAAGCTCGTCGCACCAGCATCCTCCCGGGCTTTTCTCTCCGCAATGGTTTTCACAGGATTTCGGTATGACCACCGGAGTTGGAGTCGGTGCAGGCGTATCGCAAATCTCTTTTTTGTCGCTGCAACAATCTTTGTATTGTTCGCAAAGATCGTCACAATAACAACCCTCTAGAGATTTCTGGCCACAGATATCTCCACCTGCTCCATCCAAACAAGACCCAGGCAATGGACCAGAATTGTCGCCCCTTTCTTCTTCTTGAGGCCCGCAACCCAGCATGCAGGCAAGCACAAGCTCCAAAACCAAAAAAACGATACAATTTCTCATGTCAAGCTACCCTTTTTTCGAGATCGCTTTAAAACCTCTATCACCATCTACTGTAAGACTCGTTCGCCATCACAGTGACGCCTGGAGCGACATACTCAACCATCGGTCATTCGCTATCCAGCGATGTCGAAGCTTAGGTCATATCGACTCGCACATAAATTGCCAGGCTTGAAGCTATTTTAACAGACTCTCGGTTATCTTATACATTTCTTCCTTTGCATAACCTTCTAGTATATATACGATCTTCATGTTTCCATTTACAAACACCTGGGTAGGTAAGCTTCCGATTCCCATTTTTTCCGTCCAAACACCTCCTACATCGATGCCCATTTCAAAGGTTGTTTTGAATAGATTTCTTTCCGCACAACTATACCGGTGAAGATCGTCGCTTTCAGAGCTGCCCTCATGATCCTGGGACAATACTTGTATAATGCGCAAGCCTCGATCTTTGAAATGTTGATAATAGGCCTCACCTTGTTCCATCTGATCTTTACAGTACCCACACCACCCGGTATGGAATGTCACCAAAGTGAGCTTTTCATCCAAATAATCACCTAGATTGAACGGGTCCCCATCAAGGTCGCAATCACCGGCCTCGAGAACGATATTGTAGATGGTGTTGTTGAGCTCATTCCCATACGGTCCTTTCACAAAGCAAGCATTGGTCTCTGATTCGCAGATTCTGTTCTCACCACACAGGACGGGCTCACTCCATTCCAAACAAGCATCGCCGTCGTTTTGACCGCATACGATTCTCGCGGCCGGTCCGTCCTGCGCACATTGGGCGCTTTTCGCTTCGCACTCGTCCTCGCAGCTGCATACCCCCTCTTCACACAGAAAACCGTCATCACACAATAGAGGTTCTTTGATCCAATCCAGGCAGGTATCATCATCAAAATCGCCACAAATCTCCACCCCTGCGATTTCTCCCGTCAGGCATCTACGGGCATCCTGCTCGCACTCGTCCTCACAGCTGCATCCGTTTTCCCCACACTGCTGACCCTCGTCGCAGACATGTAAGTCTCCCCACTCCAGACATGCATCTTGGTCGAAATCGCCACATACCTGAAAGCCGTTGTTTTCCTGCGTACACAGGATGGCGCCTTGCAAATTACATTTGTCGACGCAACCCTCCGGCCCGCATTCGCCATCGTCACAAATCTGCTCAATCGAACAGTCTCCAAATTTGCCCCACTCCCAACACGGATCAACGTCAAAATTATCACACACTTCATATGCGTTGGCGCCTATGGCGCACTGTTTGAGGCCCAGCAAGCAGTCATCCGCGCAGACGACTTCACATTTTCCCTGGTCGCAAAGCTCTTTGCGACCACATGCAACCGTCTCCGACCACTCGAAACACGGATCCGGATCTACATTTTTACACTCCTGGTAACCGTTGCCTGCGCACTGCAATGTTTTTTCTTGGCATTCGTCTTTGCAGATCTCGACACAACCGCTCGTTTGACACTGCTCTTGACGCGCGCAAGTCTCCAAATCCGCAGAAAGCTCCAAGCATTCGTCCGCATCAAAGTTTCCGCACTTACGATATGCATTGTTCTCGCATACACCTGTGCCGGCTGTACATTCGTCCTTGCATCCATTCTCTTCCTCTTCGTCGCATCCAGGAAGCAAGAACCAACAAACTCCAAAGATCGTGACCCATTTTGAAACCTCTCTCAACATCCTCAATCCTCCTTTTTTGATGGAAATCAACCCTTCTCTGCTCCAAAGACTGCGGATACTATAGGAAAGGTAATAAATTTTCAACTAATTTATAAAATATCCGATAAACATTGACATAAATTACACATATTTGATATCTATGTGTTTTTTATCTCGCGAAAGGGATAAATTGTGTATTTTTATAAAAATCATCCTTTGAAAAGGCGATCCATTTCAAAAGGAGTATGCCCGATGGAGATATCCAGGCTAATCCAATGGGGATGTATGGGGGTTGTCTTCGCGTTGTTGGCAGGTCCTGCATGCAATCAACAACCAGAGACACAACCGGCTATGCCGAACAACGACCTTATCAACTCCAAGGTATTGTCAGGAAAAACCAACCCCGCCAGAGAAGGCCGCCCGGCCTACCGCCCGGGGGTGTTGCTGGTAAAGTTTGAAAACCATGGACTTATAGCCGACAAATTTTTCTTTGATGCGGCCATGGCCGAGATGGGGATCGAAAAAAGCCTCGTGCGGTTCTCCTCGGGTATCGAAGTCGTCAAGATCACCGGAGACGAAAACGTTCTGCAGGCAGCCGACCGTCTCAAAAAAGATCCGCGGATCGACATTGCAGAGCCCGACTGGCGTATCGAGTTGCTCGAGCATCCCAACGATCCGATGTTCGCCGAACAATGGCATCTGCATAACACGGGCCAGAACTCCGGCCGCGAGGATGCGGACATCGACGCACCCGAGGCTTGGGATCTGGCATCAAACCAACTGGAAGAAATCATCGTTGCGGTGGTAGACAGCGGGGTTGACACCAAGCACCCGGATTTGGTCGCCAACATCTGGAACAATACCCCCGAACAAGAAGGCCTGGATGGAATCGACGATGATCAAAATGGGTTCATAGACGACCTTCAGGGTTGGAACTTTGTCGAAAAAAACAATGATGTTTCGGACACAAACAACCACGGAACCCATTGCGCCGGCCTGATTGGCGCTACAGGGAACAATGAAGCGCTGGTGACGGGTGTGGCCTGGAAATCCAAGGTCAAAATCATGCCGGTGCGTATCATAGGATCTGAAGCATCCCATGGCTTTGTATCGGATGCCGCCCAAGCTATTGATTATGCTGTAAAAATGAAGGCAAAAATCATCAACTGTTCTTGGTGGACCAAGGGGAAAAAGTCGAAGACCTTGCAAGAAGCCATCACCTCAGCCCAAAATCAAGGTGTCGTGGTGGTTGCGGCAGCCGGAGATCATCGACTCGACAACGACCGGAACAACCTCGATGTATACCCGGCCGAATACGAAAACCCCAACGTGATTTCCGTAGCCGCCACAGATAATCTCGACCGCCCGGCTTCTTTTACCAATTGGGGAACAGCCTCGGTGGATATCGCGGCGCCCGGGGTGGATATCCTATCCACCTCGAGCAGGAAGAAGCCTTCCGATCCACCAACAGCTATCAAATCGGGCACTTCGGCATCTTCATCGATCGTCGCGGGAGCCATCGCAACCTTGCTGCAACAACAACCCGATCTGGTCGCTGAAACCGGCTCTTCCGCCTATGATTATCAAGGACTTCGAGATACGTTGTTTTTGTCTGTCGATTCCATCCCCGGACTCCAGAAAAAAATCCAGAGCGCCGGACGCATCAATTTGCACCGGGCCTTGATGTTGGCGCGGGGACAAAATCTCTCTCCGGTCGCTCTGGCCGGGGGAGATCAATTGGTCCGGGTGGGCGCATCGGTGCAAATCGACGCGGGCGGCTCTTTCGATCCCAATGGAGACGCCGTGACCGGCTTCGATTGGAAGTTAAAAAAACCCGATCGCTCCCAAGCCCAACTGGAGATTGACGGCAGCCTTGCCCGGTTCGTCCCCGATGTATGCGGGAGTTATGAAGTAATCCTCGAGGTTTCTACTCAAACCGAGGTCTCAAGCCCGGACGTCGCCACCATCCTGGCTATGAATTGGCAACAGCTTGAACCTGCGATCGAAACCGAGCATCCCTATCCCCTGACGACCTTCGAGACCATCGGTGAGATCAAAAAACCGAAAGCCACCCTGCTCATACCCCACTTCAAGGCGTTCGACACCGAATTCGATTGGGATTATATCGTGTTGTACGATCCCAAAACCGAAAGTATTCTGGATTACCTCTCCGGTCCGAGGGGCGGGTTCGATGGGCCTATATTGAACGTGGATCATGTGGTCGTCAACCTCATGTCGCAGGATGCAATCATCAATGATTTCGGAATCATCATAGATTCCTTCTCCTGGTGTAACGAACACGAGTCCTGCCCGCCGGGCATGTCCGATTGCGATCTCGACAGTCAAACCGGCCAAGCGGGTTGCGAGATCGACACCCGCACGGATCCGCTCCATTGCGGCTGGTGCGGGCATGTATGCTCGAACAACGCCACCGGGGCTGTCTGTAACCTAGGCGCATGCGACTCGAGCAAAATGACTTGCCTCGAGGGCTATGCCGACTGTAATCAAGAAAGCTACGATGGATGCGAAATCCACCCGGCTGATGATCCGAACCACTGCGGGACCTGCCAAAATGCATGTGATCTGCCGAACGTCGAACATCATGGTTGCGTGGAGGGATCCTGCGCCATCATCATGTGTCGAGACGACCCGGTCAACGCGCTCGTATTTGCAGACTGCAATTCATCATCCGAAGACGGATGCGAGGTCAATACCCATACCGATCCAGAACATTGCGGAGGTTGTGGTAAAAACTGCTCTCTCATGGATGTGACCGATCTGGCCAACGTGGCCGGAACTACGGGCGTGTGTTTCAACGCCAATTGTACATTGGAATGCAAACCGGGCTGGTATGACTGCAACCAACGCCAAGAAGATGGTTGCGAATCCGATTTAACCGATAGGTTCAATTGCGGCAATTGTGGAAATTTATGCCACTTTCCCTTGGCTCAAAGCATCTGCGCCGATCCTGAAAATGGAGTTTGCGAGATGGGCGCGTGTATCAGCGGGTTTGAAGATTGCGACCAAAATCCCAAAAATGGATGTGAAACCGCGATTCTTTCGGATCTTTTAAATTGCGGCGTATGCCAAAGACAATGTCTTTCTGAGGATAACGCCCAAGCAGACTGCATTTTGGGCAGTTGCATTCAGATATGCCACCCGGGCTATGTGGATTGTGACAAAAAATCGGACAACGGTTGCGAGATACATGTATTGACGGATGCGGACAACTGCGGAGCCTGCGAGCAGGCCTGCGGTCCTTATGTCAATGCAACCGGATCCTGCGTGGACGCGACCTGTCATATGGTGTGCAATTTTCCGTTTTTCGATTGCGATGGGTCGATCGAATCCGGCTGCGAAATCGACACTAGTCAAGATCCATTGCATTGCGGACGGTGCCGGGATGCGTGCCAAGCCGCGGACAACGCACAACCGCTGTGCACCCAGGCACAATGCACCCTGGCCTGCAATCCGGGTTACGCAGACTGCGATAACGACCCCACAAACGGGTGTGAGACCAATCTACAAGAAAACCACGAGCATTGCGGCAAGTGCTGGAAAAAATGCCCCAAAAGAGCCCATGCAACCTCTGTCTGCACCACCGGGCTGTGCGGATTACAGTGCGAAGAAGGCTGGAAGGATTGCAATCAAAACGAGCTCGACGGATGTGAAGGCCGGCTCGATGATCAGGGTCGATGCCCCAAAAACGAGGGAGGATGCACGACAGCAAACCCTTCGGAATCCGGCTACCCTTTCATGATCATGATACTACTCGGTTTGGCATGGTTGCGTAGAAGAACATAGATTTTTTACGAGCATCCAGAAGACCGCCCCACCCGTTTGCGAGGGCCAAAACAAACGGGCTTATCTCTTGGCGATTTTTTCGAGTTGCGATACCATCCGGCATGATGAAAACCAATCGTATCACTCTATTGCATCGAACAACATACGATCCTGCAACCACAAGAAAAAAAACACGTTTCAGCCTGCCCCCGGATCTTCAGGCCAAAGCCTGCGCGCGGGTGGCACAGTTTTCATTGCTGATGACCGGTATCGTTTTGGTTGTTTTTTTGATCTCCCGACCCGTTTGGCAGGATTTTACCCCCCAATCCGCTATTTTTATCGTACGCATCATGCAAGCCGGCATATTTGTCCTATCTCTGGCGCTTTTTCTGGTAGCCCGCAGTCACAGGTATCGGCATGCCACCATCCTCAACCTGGGGCTTTTGTATGAATTTGTCTTTTGCTTGATCGTATCGATCATGTACAACTGGTTTACCGGCCAATCCTACGGTCTCTTTGCGGCCATCAATCTTTCCACCCTGGTGATTGCGGTCTATCCGATGATTGTTCCAAGTCCGCCATTGAAAACCCTGATTACGGCCCTGGCTTCCGCGGCCACCGCGCCTTTCGGCGTGTACGTAGTGGCCAGCTTCGAGCTGGTCAAAACCCACCCGGCGGATTATCTCGGCGTATCCATCTATCCGGGCGTTTGCGTAGCTCTGGCGGTTTTTGGATCCCGCATCATTTATGGGCTCAACCGCCAAGTTGTTCAAGCTCGCGATCTCGGCAGTTACCAACTCAAAAAGCTTTTAGGTAAAGGCGGAATGGGAGAGGTTTGGCGCGCGGTGCACCGCCTGCTCGCCCGGCCTGCGGCCGTCAAAATTATCAATCCGAGTTTCCTCCATCACGACGAGGCCGAAAACGACACGATCTTGTTGCGCTTCGAACGCGAAGCCCGCGCGACTGCTTCCCTGCAATCACCCCATACCGTCGCACTGTACGATTACGGCCAAACAGATGAAAACACATTTTATTACGCGATGGAATTGCTGGATGGTCTGGATCTCGAGTCATTTGTAACACGTTTCGGACCGATACATCCGGAGAGGACGATTTACCTGCTCAAACAGGCCTGCATGTCATTGGCGGAAGCCCACGAGAGC
>JBFFBT010000157.1:0-13673 GCA_041560255.1 Myxococcota bacterium
GCTACCGGGTTGCCGTCAGGACCTCGCTCGAGCACTTCGGTCTCTATGGGTAGTATCTGGGATTGAAACCAACCTGCATCCATGGCCCGCAGGGCTCGTTCATGGCTGCGCAGCGCAAACCGATCCTGTCTTTCTCTCGATATGTTGAATTTTCGAGCTACATTTTCCGCCGTCAATCCCATGGGAGCATAGGCTTCGGGGCGGGTGTCGGCAATACCGCCGTACGCGACCGGCTTATGGCCTCCAATGGGTACATCGGTCATATCCTCGACACCGCCTGCGATGACCACGTCCGCTTCGTCCAGCATGATACGTTCGGCAGCTTGTGAGATGCTCTGCAGACCGGAGGAACAAAAGCGATTTGTGGTGATGGCCGGTACTTCGTCGGGCAGGCCCGCGGCCGTTGTGATGAGGCGCGCGATATTCATGCCCAACTCGGCCTCCGGCATGGCGCATCCCATCACCACGTCGTCTACATCACTGTCTTTGAGGCCTTTTACGCGGTTTATGGCTTCCCGCACGACCTTGGAAGCATAGTAGACCGGATGGGTGTTTCGGAACGAGCCCTTGTTATAACGTGCCACCGGGCTTCTGACTGCGCTTACGATCACGGCTTGTCTGGCCATGTTGGATCTCCTTACACAAGATTTTCAAACGGGTTGATGCCCCTGCCGACTATAGCGAATTGTCAATTGCGCAACGGCTTGCCTTTCGTCAGAAAATGGATGATGCGCTCTTTGGTTTTTTCGGTGCCCAGCAAGGACAAAAACGCCTCTCTTTCCAAGTCCAGGATGGCTTGTTCCGTAACCGGGATACGCATGCAGGTGTTTCCGCCGCACAACACCCAGGCAAGCTTTTCAGCCATGAGTTTCTCGTGTTCGGTAATCTGATGAAGTTTCCACATGGGATCGATCATGATCCTAAACGTGTCATATCCCGATTTTCCAGGTAAAGAAAGCTTTCTGGGTCGGGGCGGCGTGTAGCCCTCGAGGTGCATGGCCATGACCATGTTCTTCGCGGTATGCAGCAGATGGTCTCGGTTTGTGATGATCTTGTCCGTGGATCTTAGAAAACGCAGGGAAGCGGCTTCGTGTGCGCTCATGGATACCTTGGCCATGCCGATCAGCTCGAAAGCCGCGCGTAGAAAGGGCGTGAGATTGGGGTTATGGGCTTTTTCGGGGATGCATTCCAGGTGTCGCACCAACACTTCTTTGGTTCCGCCGCCTGCCGGAATCAGACCGACTCCAAATTCGACCTGTCCCATGAAGAGATCGGCATGCGCGCATATTCTGTCGGCGCTCATGGATATCTCGGCGCCGCCCCCGATGGCTATGCCGAAAGGAGCCGCCACCACGGGCTTTTTCGAGAATTTGAGCCGCAGGTTGGTGTCTTGAAAAAGTTTTACACCTTTTTCAACTTCGTCCCAATTGCCTTGTTGGGCGTTTGCCAAAAGCAACATGACGTTGGCGCCGGCGCAAAAATTTTCGCCCTGGTTGCCGATCACCATGCCGATATAGGTATCGTCTCGATCCAGTAAATCCAACCCATGTTGCATCATCTGAAGGGTGTCGGCGTCGATGGTGTTCATCTTACTGTGGAACTCGCAAACCAGCACACCGTCTCCCGAATCAACCAATGTAGCGCTCAAATTACCGGCGATTTCTTTTTGGTTGTTTTTGCGGCCGGCCAAATCAATCCGCTTTGGATCTGCGGGTATTGGTTGGTATCGGCCGGTGGCGGCGTCGAAGTAGTGTTTTCGACCTGCAATGGTTTGGTAAAAACTCTCGGCTCCGGCATCCAAGATCGATTGGGCGATGGTTGGTAGTGTCTTGCCGGCAGCTTGCATACGCTTGCAGGTTTCGACAAAGCCGATGGCGTCCCATGATTCGAAAGGACCCATGGTCCAGTTGTATCCCCACTTCATGGCATTGTCGATCTGCACGATGTCCCCGGCGATTTCTCCCAAGCGCATTCCAGCGTAGATCAGGGTGTCCGCCATGACTTCCCATGCAAATTCGCCTGCCCGATCCTCGGCCTGGACGAAATTTCGAATTCGAGACGTCGGATCATCGGTGTTCTTGGCGATCTTGATTGAATCGATTCGTACCTTTTCTTTGGGCCGATACGAACCACTCAAGTAATCCATGACAAGGATTTGTGGATCGCCTTTTTCATCCTTGGTCTTTTTGTAAAAACCGGACTGGGTTTTGTTGCCCAAAAGATTGTCTTTGACCATTTTGGCGATAAATCCCGGCGGAATGAAGATGTCTCTGGACTCGTCTTTGAGCAGACTCGCGTGGCAGTGGTTCATGATGTTGACCGCCGTGTCCAGCCCGACCAAGTCGATGGTGCGAAACACCGCGCTTTTGGGACGAGCCAAAGGCTCGCCCATGACGGCATCCACCTCCTCGATGGTAAATCCTTTTTTCACCATCTCTTGCATGGCCCGCATGAGGGTGTAGACTCCAATCCGGTTGCCGATGAAATTGGGGGTGTCGAAGCCGAACACCACCCCTTTGCCCAGTACTTCTGAGGCGAATTTCTCCATCCTGCTGATAATTTGCGGATCGGTGCGATCACTTGGAACCAGCTCTATCAACCGCATGATGCGAACCGGATTGAAAAAATGGGTGACCAGGAAACGTTTTTGAAACTGAGATGTTCTGCCTTGTATCAATTCCTCAATCGGCAGTCCGGAGGTGTTGGACGAGACGATGGTGTCGGGAGAGAGGTGCTTTTCGATATCGGTAAACAAGGCTTGTTTTATGCCGAGATTTTCGACCACCGCTTCCACCACCCAATCACAATCCGAAATCCAATGCAGATGGTCCTCGAGGTTTCCGCATTGTATGAGATCGGCGAAATCGTCATGATAGAAAGAGGGTATGGGTTTTTTTCCCTTTAATGCTTTCTCGACCGCGGTGGTCGAGAGGCGGTTTCGAAACTCGGGCGAGTTTTCGGTATATCCGTTTTGCTTGTCTTGCTCGGTCAAAGCCGGTGGCACGATGTCAAGTAGATACGTTTTGATACCACAGTTTGCGAGATGTGCGGCGATACCGGTGCCCATGATTCCGGCGCCTAAAACGGCGGCTTGTTGTATGGTCTGTGTCATCGGAGTCCTCCTTTCAAGAGACACACGGTAAAATATGAGCTATGGGATTTCGGGGTGTACAACGATCCGATGGGTGCATTGGTTGCAAGGTAGAGCGTTCCATGTTCACTCTATGTCGATTTTGAGGACCTGGTTGCCTACCTGTATACGGTCTTGATGAACCAGCATCTTGGGCTCTTGGATACGCAGGTAGGTTCCGTTGGACGAGTCCAAATCATACAGGTAGCAGTTGCCCTGATCATTTTTCAGGGTTGTGTGGCGCGAAGAGATGAAGGGGTCGAGCGCAAAGCGCACCTCGCCCTCTTCACGTCCGATGAGAATTTCCGGCTCCATGAGTAGATGAATTTCACCGATTTTTCCCTCATCCAGCACTTGCACCAGGCGGGCCCAGGGCTGAGAAGGGGGGCCGGCCCAGTAGCGGCTGTCATCGTTTAGATCGGATTTGGTCCTATGGGTTCGGCATTCACCGGGCAGTTCGAGGCGAAGGAGTTGTCGTCCGATACGAAAATAAGCGCCCGGATAGATTTGAGTTTGATCGGTGATTTTCCAATACACTCCATTGGTGCTGTCGAGGTCTTTGATCGTCAACTTGTTTGATTGGAAGCTGATTTCGGCATGCGCGGTTGAAACATACGGATCGTTGGGGAACGATATGGTTTGCCCGGTTTGCCCGATGGTCATCTTTCCGCCGCGCATCGTGTAGCTTTCCGCTTCCGTGCCGTCGGGTTTGATCAGCACGAGTCGGACTTTGAGCTCCCTTTCTTCGGCCTGAGTGGCTTGGTGCATGAACACGGTCCTTCCCTTGGATATCGGCTGATCGAGACGAAGTCCGCATTCGGTACAAAAGATGCTGTCTGTGGATACCACCGCCCGGCAGTGCGGGCAACTTTGTGTTTTCTCAGGTGTTTTTGAAACGGCGGCTCTGGTTATGGTTGAGCTTGGTTTTTTGTTCGTTTTTGATTCGCTTGGAGGTGGTTTCTTGATGGGTTTGTTTTCTTTCAGAAGCTCGTTGCCGCAGTCGATGCAGTAAAAAAAAGAATCATCGTTCTCTCGCCCGCATTTCTTACATTTAATCATGGTTACCACCCCAACAGCGATACTTAAGGTAATGCTATTCAAACACTTTGCGGCGATTGCTGTCAACTGTGTGGTTGCGGATCCGAGGATGTAACCCGGAGATTTTTTCTACAGGTAGGATTCTTCGATGTGGATGCGTGAGAGAGGTTGACGAGGTAGGCATATAGGTATACCAATACCTAGAGTGTTGCAGTCCCAATGTCTTCGGTCGGATGCGCCGATTAGGAAAATTTGCTATGAAACCCAAATGGTTGCCGGCACAATCCTACGAAATGCCGGATTTTGAGACAACAACCATGGAGGAGATCACTCCTGTCCGATTGAAAATCTATGTTGGATCAAAGTGAGAGGAGAAGATAGGTATGGAGAACCTCAAACCGCCTTGTGTCGTAAGCGCCAGGGATTTGGATGATGCTTGGTTTTCGGCCATGTGGGCCTGTTTGGAGAAGGACGATCGGGGCGCATTTCGCTACAGCCAGCGCTATCGCATTGAACGAGGCAGCTATCAGGGCCAGGAAAGGCTCGAGATAGATACTTTTTTGATAGATATTCTCCATCCGGGCTCGGGCCCATTGGTGCCCCAAATGCCCTCGGGCAAAGAACATCTTGCCCCTACGACCGAGGAACAAGCGCAAAAATATCTGCTGTATCTGCTGACACATACGAAACAGCCCTATGAAGAGTACACCTATGGGGAGAGATTGGTGGGTCCCAGGATCGGGGCGACTCTTTCCGGTCTTTTGGATGCGGACGGAAAAAGACTGGAGGGATCCGAACTCGAAATTATGATAAACCACGAGACCTACAAGCTCGATGCATTTCCCAAAAAAATAGATATAGCCACCGGTGTCAACCAAGTGGACGAAGTCATTCGCATGTACAAGCAAGCAGGTCATAACACCAACCAAGCGGTGATGGAAATCGGCATGCCTACCGACGTCTTGCTCGAGGATCCTCCTTGTCTTCGGTTGATCGATACGCGCATTCGCAACAATACCTTACACTTTATCGTCTATTTTCGCTCCTGGGATCTGTACAACGGTTTTCCGGTAAACCTAGCCGGACTCCAGCAGCTGAAAAAGTACATGGCGGACGAGATTGGAGTCCGAGACGGATCGATCCGCGCCATCAGCAAAGGACTTCATTTGTATGACGATATGTGGGAGTTGGCGTGTTTGCGATGTGGTGTCGAAGATCCCGAAGATCTCGTAAAAAACTGCTCCTATTGAATGGGTCGAGGCAGATATCGGAAAAACGCTAGGGGTTGCACTCACATTTCGGCGTGGGAGTGGGCTCGATTTCACTCTTGAGCTTTTTCATTTTCAGAAGCTCGCTCTTTTCTTTCACGATGCGTTGGTACCATTCTTCCGGATAGGGAGGATGGGTTACTTTTCCGTGTTCGTCTCTGAGGTTTCCGTCCAGATATTTCATGAGTAGCTCGGTCAATAGCTTTCGAAACCGCTGCACCACGCGTCGGGTTTGCTCTGCGCTGTAGTCGGTCAAATAATTCCGGGCCAATTCCGGGGCCTGTTCATACAACTTGAGGGCCGCTTTTTCGACTTCATCTTGTTTCGCCAAGAACATGGATTCGAAGTCTCTTTGGTGTTTTTGTATGTCTTGTATCATGTCTTGATACCGAGAGTATGCGAAATTGGAAACGAAATTAAATACCCAAAATGCCGAATCCCAACTGAACTCGTCAAACGATCCCACTCCGACCCGGAGGTTTTCGGGTGGTTGGTTGATGCCCGCATATATGGGGAGATAGACCGTACTGTAGGTGTCGTCCAATCCGAACCACAACACCCCTCCGATGGGGCCGGGCATCCATGAACGGGACTGAGACACGAAAGAAAATGCGGTTTGTTGGGTCGATACGGCTCGTTCGTGCAGGTAAGTTTGATCGCCGACCTTATACGTCATGGGGCGCCAGCGGTATGGCAGCTTGAAAGGGCCTGCTCCGACGCCTTTGGATAAATCGAAGTCCGTGCCTTCAAAATGATCCCGCATCAAAGCCATGACGTCGGACACCGAAAGCTTGGAATCGGGTTTGATCCAAAGAGGCAGCTTGTAATCACTGTCCTCTTGTTTCAGATATTCGCCCGAAATTTTCAAAGACGGCGCCACCCGTCGAAATACATTCCATACCCGGGCTTCACAGAAACGCAACGCACCGTATGATTTGGGAGCATATGCTTCCTGGAAATGAAAATCCCGATCTTTTCCTTTGAAATAACCTTTTTTCTTGGCAAACTTGATCACATCTTCGGAGTACAGGCAATTTTTTTTGTCGTTGAGTGGGAAGGTGCCGATCCGAGGGCTGTTGGCATGCGCAGATATGTACCCATCCGGAACGCGGCGGGCCACCCACACGGCGCCTTTTTCTTTGGGGCCTTTGCCCACCATCTCCATGATCCATACCTCGTCGGGGTCTGCTATGGAAAACGACTCGCCCTGACTGCGATACCCATATTCTTTGGTAAGGTCATCCATGACGCGGATGGCTTCGCGGGCCGACTTGGAGCGTTGCAATGTCAGATAGATCAAACTGCCGTAATCCATGGATGCCTTGGGATTCACGAGCTCGGCGCGCGCTTCGAAGGTGGTCTCGGCAATCGCCACTTGATGTTCGTTCATGTTGCCCACCACGGAATAGGTGACCGATTGTTGCTTGACCTTGCCGAGGTATTTCCCCGTATCCCACTCATAGATATCCACCTGGGCATCCGGTTGATGTGTGCCTGCAGGCCAATGGTAAAGCTCGCCGTACAATGAATGCGAGTCGGCTGCATAGGTGATCATGACCGAGCCGTCCTTGGAGGCTCCTCTGGATACTAAAATATTCGTACATGCCCAAGCCGTTCCCAGCGTAATGAGCAGACCGATGATCAAGATTGACAACCCGGTGAACATCCTCGTTTTCATGTTTTTTAGCGCCTCCACCTCAATTGAAATGACAATTCGTATACTTCCGACTATATATACCTTGTTCGCTGCAATATTACAACCTGCGGTTGGATGGTTTTATTTGAGGCGGATTTTCGACTTCGAGACGGGTGAATCGAGAAAGTGGTGAGGCATGAAAAGAGATTTCGACACCCTGCGGGATCGGGACTTTGATTTGCTCATAATCGGCGGCGGTATCACCGGTGCGGCGTTGGCCTGGGACGCGTCGTTGAGGGGCTTGAAAGTCGCTTTGGTGGATAAGGGTGATTTCGGCTGCGCGACTTCATCGGCTACCAGTAAGCTCATCCATGGAGGGTTGCGCTATCTGAAAAACGGTGATTTCAGATTGGTGCGGGAATCATTGCGGGAACGAAGCATATTGTTGTCCATCGCGCCTCATCTCGTACGCCCGCTCAAGTTTCTGGTGCCGACGTATCGAACCGGGGGGGTGGGGAAGTGGACGCTTCGGGCGGGGTTGACGTTGTATGACCTTCTATCCATGGGTCGGGTTGAGGGTATGGATGCCCGATTTCATTTTCCGCGACACCGCATGCTCGGTATTGAAGATACGCTTGCATCCGCACCCGGACTGCAAATGCGGGACTTGACCGCAAGCGCCCTCTATTATGATTGTTTTTGCGAGCCGGATCGACTTACACTCGCTTTTTTGCTGGGCGCCAGCCGGCAGAGAGCAGTCGTGGTCAATTACTCTGCGGTAACCGATCTCTTGTTTCGGGAGAACCAGGTGGTGGGCGCCGAGGTGATGGATGGGTTTTCGGGTCAAAGCTGTCAGGTGCGCGCCCGGATGACCGTCAATGCAGCCGGACCTTGGGCGGATGCGATAGATGCATTGGCGCTGCGCGCCCGGAGCCTCAAGCTGCGCCGATCCAAGGGGATTCACATAGTAACCCGAGCGATTGGGGGTGATTGCGCTCTGGTTCTGATGACCAAGGCCGGCAGGCATTTTTTTGTTATACCCTGGCGGGGGTGCAGCTTGGTGGGCACCACCGACACCCAGTACGAAGGTAATCCGGATGATTTGCGGGTCGAGCCTGAAGAAGTAAGGGAGTTTTTATCGCATATTAATGAGGTTCTGCCTGCCGCCGCACTGAGCGAGCAGGATGTGTTGTATCGGTATGCGGGACTGCGGCCGCTGGTCGATCAAGATTCACAGGTCTACCAGGCGTCGAGGAGATACGAAATCGTGGATCACCACGCGAACGATCAATCCAAGGGATTTATCTCGGTGGTGGGAGGAAAATACACAACTTCACGTTCTTTGGCCGGCAAGCTTACCGGCGTGATTATGAAGCACCTTGGTCGATCGGATCCGGGTTGTGTCACCGCAAGAAAAAAACTCCCGGGTGCTCCCGATGGCGCCATGCAACCCTATGTGGATGCCTGCGTCCGGCAGATGCGTCAACCCGCAGATCGAGAAATTATCGAAAACTTGGTCTACACTTATGGCGCCGACTATTCGAGGGTTTTCGAGCTGGGCGAGCAAAATCCGGTTCTGGCCGCACGCGTGCGGCCCGACCGGCCGGAGATCTTTGCGCAGGTGGTGTATGCAATCGAGCATGAGATGGCTTGCACTCTTTCCGACATCATGTTTCGAAGAACCGGCCTGGGCACGCAAGGCCACTTGGGAAACCAAGCCCTCGAACGCATTCTCGAGATTGCCGCCGGGTGGTTGGGATGGGATCTGCAGAGAAAGGAAAAGGAGAGGGATGCATACTGGAACAAGCTGATGGGCCGGCCGGAAGGTATCACTCCACCGTCAAGCGCAATCTCGGTATCCTGAACAAAGATCGTATGGCTTCATCGAACGTGTCGGGTAGATATCGGTGCCAGAGCTTGATGGGAAGATCGTGCAATTCGATCTGAGGCGAAACTGCAAAGTTGAACAAGAAAGCCATGAGATACTCGATATTTTTGGCCAAATGTCCGCGATATTCCTGTTGAAGACGCTGCCTCACGATCCGATCCTCGTGCATGCATCGTCCGATTTCGCTTTCGAGCATCTCTTGGTAATTGGAGACGATGATTTCGATAAGCACGAAGGATTCCCCGGATTTTACGAACTTTTGAAACTCTTGATTGGCGTAATCCGGCTCCAGGCCACGGTTTCTCATATGCTCCAAAGTGTCGCGCCCCAGGGATCGTTTCAGAATGCTTTTCTTTTCGGGGGTATACTTTACGATGAGGTTGATGGCATTGTAGTCGCCCGCGTGGTGCTCCTCTTCGAGAATCTCGCATCCATCCAAGCGAGAGAGCAGTGCCAGCAGATCGGCGTAATGGTTGTCTTCGAGGATGACCTTGATGCCGGTGACGTCGTTGATTTCGAGTTTGTTGCCGAGTTGTATGTCTCGCTGGCTTTTGAGATCTTCCAAAAATCTTTCCTCCGCCTTGAAAAACTCCTCGTTCATGTCTTTTGGTCGGGTAAAGAGCTTTTGACGGGGAATCCCGAGCCTGCGGGCTCGATCGTCGGTCTGGGCGTCCACCCGTTTTTTGATGTTGTCGAAAATACTGTCTGATATCCGCCGGGCGGATTTTTCAGCCAAACGTCGGACACGTTTGATCCGGTTGCATCCGATATACAGATCTCCGTGCGAAGTCCCGGTAAAATACAACATGCCCTGAAACGGTGTTTCGCGGTAATATCGCTCGGGATTTTTTCTAAAATCCAAAATCAGCTTTTCAATGCGTGTGTTGACATAGGGAGGATGGACTACGATGGTATCCTTGATGTCTTTTTTGAAATTGGCTCGTCTGGAGATGGGACTGCGCTCGTGCAGGGAGCCGAATAGGGTGGAGGAAAATGCATCCAGATAGCGATGCGTGAACACATGGTTGAACAGCACCAAGCGTGTGACCAGATCCGCGTCGGTCGGTTGGAGTTGATCGTACATCCAACGCTTGATGAGATCGGATAGAAGCTCTCGATGTAGAAAGCTGTTGATGGCTATCATGGTGTTTGGGTAATCCTGCTGGGATCTCGTCTGGCTTCAATGGCCCTCCAACAGGCCTCGGTTTGGGGTGCGGTCATGGGGGGGGCTTTCAATGCATCGGGAGACAGCAACGATCCTTTTTTCTGTTCAAACCGCAAGGAGTTGTCGAGAGAGCTTTCCAAGAGCCGGTCTATTTGTGTTTTGGTGTTTCCCATTACAATCACACCGTTGATGCCGACGAATTGCTGATTGGGATAAACGCCTGCCAAGGCGGCCGGAGAACCGGCGCAAACCTGTTCCACCCGTAGTACCCCGGATTGGGCCAGGTAACACCAACTGAGCCCAAGCTTGATTTCGGGGCTGTTTTGCTGTGAGCAGGCCATGGGTGGTAGATGGGTTTCTTTTATGGTTCGACAATCCGGTTTCTCGAGGCAGTGAATCCGCAGCATTCCAAAGGTGATTTTTTTGAGACCACCTCGGCGTACCAATATGTGAATGGGCTTTTCGCGGCAGGCGTTTAAGTGGGCGATACGTTCCAGTGGGCTGAGATCCGAAGCCGGTGTGTCCGAGATGGCGACGATCAGGCTTTGTTCCTGAGCTTCGGCCAGCTGCAAGCATCCGGGTTGGATGGTGTCGATCCGGATTCCATTGTCCTCTTGGAGCAGGTGGGCTCCCAAAAGCTTGCCCGTGTGTTGGATGGTGGCTTCCACTTGTCCGGATGCCAGCTTCTCGGCCTCGATCATCGCCGAGATGGAGTTGTCGATCTCGAGTTTCTCAGAAAGGCTCAAAGTGTTTTCGTGCTGTCTGCGAAATTTCGTGAGGCATTCGATTCTGGCTTTACGTTGAGAGATGGGTCGAGCAAGGCAGCGGTTCATCTCATGCTGAAGGGATTGAGCTTCTTGGCCCCGGGTATCTGCGAATGCATGTATCTTGGAAATATCCGCGGCTGTCAAGCGTGAGCTTTGCTTGAAATCCGGATCGGTTGCGAGCTTCTTTTCGAGCTTGGCCCAACATGTACGGCTTTCAGCCGGACGATTTTGCTTGTCGATTTCCAAGCAGGAGCGCACATGTTTGTTTTGATAAAATTGCGGTTTGGGGTTTGGATTGTGGGCGCAGGCCGCCGACAGGCAGCCTGCGGCAAACAAGACGATCGTTTTTTGGGTTGCACGCATGACTTTCTCCAAAATACCTGACATCGATTCTTCCCGATGGTATCGTCATAGAGGGGGTCGAGTCAACGTTGGGTTGCAAGCAGGGTTGCAAGGAACGATGCAATCCGTTTCATGAGATCCGAGGCGGGCGGTATGAGAACGACAATCCGGGTAGTATCGGCTTGGATTTGCATGATGTGGATTCTTTCAGCCAGTGAAGCCCGGGGACGGGAAGACCCATTTGCCCTGTCGCCTCCGGTGATGACACGGCCGAATGAATATGGTGCTCGAATTGCGACCAATCTTCGGGATTTGCAGGACGCCTCCGGGTTGGCTTGGTTGTTTGAGGATCGTAAAGCCGCGCGAATCTTGGGTGATTTGATCGGAAAATGGAAAGAAGAATACACCTGGACGCTGAAGCATGATCGTGGGCTGATTGAAATGAATGCCCGCATTGATGATTTCTACCATCAACTTCTCGAAGATCGACGGCGTTCTCATCGAGAGCTTTCGGTGTTGATTCGGTCATTTCCACGTACGAAACTCAAACCTGTGTTGGAAGGTTGGCTTCGGAATCTTTTGTATCGTCAAGATATCGGTTTTCGTCGGGATCTGAAGGGGTTGGATGAAGGGCAATGTAGGCATCTGTGCAAACAGGCTCGCTCCATTCATACCCTGGAAGGTCTGCCGGCAAACCAGGTCCGAATGCTGGCTTGGTGGTATCGAGATACCGAAATTCGAAAATTGACAAGCGAAGTCGATAAACGCATCGAGACGCTTACACCCATAGCATTGAGACGCGACAGCCGGGATGATGATGAAATTGCCGATACCCTGGATCGATACCTTGGAATGTTGCATCATCTCAAGCTCAGGTTGATGCAGGAACGCACACTGCCCTACGAGAAATATCGTACTCTTTCAGGTTTATTGGCGGGTTTGAGGTATATGGATACCATAGTGCATGCGTGCCGGCTTACCGGGTTGAATCCACATACAATGATAAGCCTCTTTATTCAGGAGTCCGGTTTTATCCACCAGCGGGTATCGGTTGCCGGGGCGTTTTCGGTGGCGCAATTCATGTCCATTGCATTGAAGGATGTATGGAGCTTTCGTGATCGGATTGAAGGATCTGTCCAGTTGTTGAAAGGCATAGATAGCTTGGAGGAACTCAAGCGATCGGTCAGGCAGGATCCCCGGGTGGCGATTCGGGTCTCTTGTCTCTATTTTAGAAGGCTACGCGACGAGGTTGCTGTCCGGATGCAACAACATGGGGGTGAGGCAAACAATTACCTGCAGAATCTGATCGCCATTGAAATGCGCGCGTGGCATAAGGGTCTGTTTGAAACCACCCGAGATGAAGACTTGTTTGAAAAACAAATGGACCGGCTTTATGACGTTCTTGGATTGGGAGCCTACAATGCCGGTATGGGTAATCTCATAAAAACCGGCAAGAAGAAGGTTCCCTGGGCTGCTTTGGGGTTTCCGCTGCAGATATATGAAACCCGTAACTATGTCGACGGCATTCTTGACGGTATTGAGTTTATCGATCGGGTGCAACATACTCTTTCCGAGATCTCGAGAATCAATTATTCCGGATTGAAAAAGCTTTTTGACGGTCTTTGTCGGAGAGCGGATATGATAGGTTTTTAGGTGTTTGCGGGCTAGAGAACCGCCAAAATACCTCCGGTGGCGCCGAGCAGCAACGCGATCAGTTTTCTTTTGGTCAAGGGTTCTTTCAGTATGAGGGTGGCCATCAGAATCAAGAAAATAATACTGGTTTGATTCAAAACACTTGCAGTGGTTGTATGAGTGTATGTCATGCCGGCGATCCAACAAAACATCGCCAAATAAGTACCCACGATAGCGGAGGGAAGTAAAATTTTCCAACCGGGACCTGGTTTGAAACAGTTCAGAGACTCGGTGCGGTATCCGGGTAGCATTCCTTGAACCATCAACAAAGCCGTTCCTCCTATCAATCTTACCATGGTCGCCCAGAATGGATCGGAGCGATCTAGAATCGGTTTGATCATGACCAGACTGGATGCCATGAAAAAAGTAGCCAGAATACCGAAAAATACGCCCCAAAACAGATGATCGCCCTTGAGACTCGTTTTTCTGGAGGTTTGCCAGGTACCGATGAAAATGGCTCCCACCAACAGGGCCAATGCGATCATCAAGTTGTTACCGACAGGCTCCGAGAGGTAGACATAAGAACAGACAATAACGAAGGGGCTGTAGAGGCAATCCACGATGGCGAAGCGCCCGGCGCCCACGAAGTTGAGCAGGATCTCGACAATGATGGTCACCACATTGGGCAGATCCAGGGTGGAGTGCAGCTGGAAGCTCGCCACGTAGAGATTGGCCAGGTTGTTGTTCTCCTCTTCGATCTCCAGGTATCTCTTGGCGAAGTCGACGTTCTCCTCTTCCACTTGCTGA
>JBFFBT010000158.1:0-13651 GCA_041560255.1 Myxococcota bacterium
ATGCAGGGAGAAGCCTGGGGAGCCTGGGCCGTCTATGACTTATCTGAAACATGGGTTTTTTTCCATCATCGCCAGTCTCCCGGGACTCCGTTTCGGATCTACATGCTGGGCTTGAGTGATCCGAAACCCGAAGCGCTCCCCTTGGGCGAAAGCGACGTCATGAACCCTTCTGTATGTGTCGATCCATATATGGGTACCCTGATGATGTTTTACGAGGTTTTCGAGCTGGACCGTTGGAAAGTATATTCTGCGGCGGACCCGGACTGGACTCCCGGACAAAACCCGGCGTTCGGACCGGGCACCGAAATACCGATAAACATCACCACTCCGACCGATCGCGCCTACAGCTTCAGGTATCCTTATTGTTACTCAAACATGGGAGGTTCACTTTACCTGGCCTTCAGCGCTGATTTCGATGCCGGCACAACGAACGACTCTTACCCTTTACAGTGGGTTTCATACGTCCACATGCTATCGTCCTCGTCGACGAGAACCGTCGGATGGAGCGAACCGATATACGAGATCAAGGATACCAATACCACCGGTGGAGAAGTCAAGCGACCCAGCATGGGCACATCGACCGATATTTGGTACGTGGATCGTGAAACCGGCACCCGTACGGATATCATGATATTTTCTGGTTTGAATGGATTGAAAGATCTAGTTGTCAACGGTGCTAGAAATCTGGATCCCGCCATGTATGCCACCGGAGCCGGAACCGGTTTGTTAGCCTATCAAAGCGATGTGTCCGGATCGCATGACATCTATGTGCTCTCAGTTGAATCCGGTGATTTGATGCGGGTTACCTCGGAAGAAGGCTGGGCAGGTAGTCCGACCTGGGTCATGGATCTCGGGTTGCTCCCACCGGACGGAGGTTGACACGCGATTTCCTCGAGACGCTTTCAGGCTGCTCAAGTTCAATTCTTCATGGAGCCTATTTCAAAGATGAACAATCCGATATACCTCGACCACAACGCCACCACACCTCTGCTGCCAGAGGTTGTAGAAGCCATGATGCCGTATCTCAACAAACATTTCGGCAATCCTTCCAGCAGCCATGTGTACGGTAGGCGCGTACGTACGGCGGTCGAAGACGCCCGCGCACAAGTAGCCGCGCTGATCGGAGCCAACTCCGAAGAGATCGTTTTTACTTCCGGAGGCACCGAGGCCAACAACCTTGGGATACGGGGAGCCGCCGACTTTCTCTCGCAAAAACAACGCATCATAACCTCCGTCATCGAGCATCCGGCGACAACCCAACCATGTCGATTTTTGGAAAGGAACGGCAAGCAGATCTCATGGCTTCCGGTCGATGCCGCCGGCCGGGTAAGAACTGCACACATCGCAGAACAACTCGACCGGAATACGGCGCTGGTTACCATCATGCATGCCAACAATGAAACCGGCACGATCCAGCCGATCGAAGAAATATCCCGGCTGGCGCACTCCTCAGATGCCTTGGTCCACACCGATGCAGCTCAGTCTGCGGGCAAGATCCCAGTACATGTGAATGATCTAGGAGTAGATTTGCTCTCATTAGCCGGACATAAGCTCTACGCGCCGAAAGGAGTCGGTGCGCTGTATGTCCGAAAGGGAGTCAGCCTGCAACCCGTGCTGTATGGCGCCTCACATGAGCGCGGCCTGCGCCCGGGAACGGAAAACGTAGCATCCATGATCGGATTTGGTGCGGCCTGCGAGATCGCCGCAAGCACGCTCGAAGCAGAATCAAAGCGGGTACAATCCTTGCGCGATGAGTTTTTTGCAATGCTCCAATCAAAAATCCCCGGTCTCATGCTCAACGGACACGAGACCTTGCGGCTGCCCAATACGCTCAACGTGCGTTTTCCAGACATAAAGGGCAGCTTCATACTCGCCAATGCACCCGAATTGGCTGCTTCGACCGGCTCGGCGTGTCATGAGAGCGGCGAGTCGGCATCGAAAGTGCTCCTCGCCATGGGAATTACAAATGATGCCGCACTCTGCTCCATCCGACTTACCCTCGGTCGAGCCACTACCTTCCGGGATATTCAACAAGCGGTGAATATTTTAGCATATGCATGGAAAAATTCAGTTTAACCACATATAATTCCTATTTTACGATAAAAAAACAAAACATGAGATAAACAATGGGAAATATACGCTAAATAATTAACTATTGCACATGAATCCAGTTTACTGTATCAAATACTATTCATTTATCTAACTGAAAGAGGAGGATCAGGAGAATGAAATGGCGAGGAACAGGACGATTGTTGTCTCTGGGATGCACCGTCATGGCTTTTGCAGGCATCACTTGCATGGATCAGGCAAACCACCAAACTCACGAACAAGGCAAGTCGGCTGTGGCCATGAGCTCGGCGTACAACGTCCCGGAGTGGTTGAAAAATAGGACCGCTAACCGGAATACCGACGCATATCAACCCGGGGTGGTGTTGGTCAAGTTTCGACCGAGCTTCATCAATTCGATCGATCGAAACTTCGCCGACACGACCCAAAAGCTGGGCCTTCGACGCATCGGCTCCCGGACTTCCCTGGGAGTCGATTTGATGCAGATCACCACCCAAGAAAGCGTACCGGAGGTATCCGCACGACTGTCGAAAGATGCCCGGATCCAATTTGCAGAACCCAATTGGCGCATCGAGTTGCTCGAGACCACCAATGATCCGCTTTTTGGCCAACGTTGGAGCCTGCATAACACGGGCCAAGATATTAATGGAGTCGCCGGGAAAGAAGACGCGGACATCGATGCGGCCGAAGCCTGGGAAATAAGTCAAACCAGCATGGATGAAATCATCGTCGCGGTAGCAGATACCGGAGTCGCTTACACGCATGAAGATCTGGCATCCGTCATATGGACGAACGAAGCGGAAAAAAACGGCGTCGAAGGAGAGGATGATGACGACAATGGTCTGGTTGACGACATCTACGGATGGGATTTCGCAGACGATGATTCCAACCCCTCCGACGGCGACATCCATGGCACCCATGTGGCTGGAATCATTGCGGCCGTGGGCAACAACAACCTGGGCACCGTGGGCGTGGCCTGGAAATCCAACGTCAAAATCATGCCGATTCGAATCGTCGGAGACCAGGACAACGCTTCCTTTGTACTGGACGCAGCCCAAGGCATCGAGTACGCGGTAAAAAAAGGCGCCAAAATCATCAATTGCTCATGGTGGACCCTGGGTAGAGAATCTCAAACCCTGGAAGACGCCGTCACCACCGCCGAAAACAACGGGGTGGTGGTGGTTGCGGCCGCCGGCAATTACGCCCTGGATAACGACTCGAAATTTTTCAACTCCTATCCGGCCGAATACGAAAATCCAAATGTCTTTTCGATAGCCGCGACGGACAATCTAGATTTGCCGGCTTCCTTCACCAACTGGGGCCCGATGTCGGTGGATGTGGCCGCTCCGGGCGTAAATATCATGTCCACCATCAACCCGGATCTTGCCGGCGGCATTGGTTATGGACTGCTATCGGGCACTTCTATGGCATCGCCGACCGCGGCAGGGGCCATCGCGGTGATGCTGCAACACAAACCCAATCTGATTTTAAATGCGGGCGGGGGTGTTTCTGATTTCAGCGCGTTGAGGAAAGCTCTGTTTCTTTCGGTAGAACCCATTTCCGGCCTGGAAGGAAAAACCGTCACCGGAGGCCGCATCAACCTGCATCGAGCATTGACACTGCTGGATGAGCAAAACCTACCCCCGGTCGCCATGGCGGGCGGCAATCAATTGCACAGAGTGGGGACCAAAATCGTCATCGACGGCAGCCAATCCTTCGATCCCAACGGAGACGAGATCACAGCTTACAACTGGTCTTTGAAAAAGCCCGATCACTCGAGCGCGGAGTTGGTATCCGAGGGCAGCTTGACGGTACTCGTACCGGACGTGTGCGGCAAGTACGAAATCTCCCTGACAATCGAAGCCGGGCAAGAAGTCTCCCCGCCGGATGTCGCTACCGTCTTGGCGATGAACTGGGAGCCTTTGGCAACTCCGCTGGAGACCGAACACCCATATCCCCTGGGGGTTTTCGAAGCCTTTGGAGAGATACAAAAACCGGGTGCGACCCTGTTGGCGCCGCATTTTTCTCAACTCGACACCGAACCGGCGTACGACTATATCGTTTTCGGCGATCCAAATACGGGTAAATACGTAGGGCAAATCACGGGTGTTTGGGGTGAATACACCGGACCGGTGTTCGCTCTGGATCATTTGGAGTTATTAATCTACTCGGATGGTCTCATCAACGCGCACGGCGCGGTGGTCGACGCATTTTTCTGGTGCAATGAAAACAGCAACTGTCCGGCCGGCACGGGCGACTGTGATATGAACCCGGACACCGGAGACGGAGGCTGTGAAACCGACACGCTTACCCACAATGATCACTGTGGATGGTGTGATCACTCGTGTTCGATCAACGGCATGGGCGGCGAATGTAACGGCGCCGGCGTATGTGATCTGAGTGAGATGAAATGTACCGATGGTTACGCGGATTGCAACAAGCAGAGCTACGATGGATGCGAAGTAAGGCTGGCCGACGATCCGTACAATTGCGGAAGTTGCGCGAATGAATGCGCGCTGCCCTATGTAAGCGCTCATATATGCAAAGGCGGAACCTGTCAGGTATCCACGTGTGTAACCGATTGGGCCAACGAGATCTACTACGCGGACTGCAACGGATTGGCCGCAGATGGCTGCGAAATCCTGCTTTCTTCGGATCCGGACAATTGCGGTGCATGCAGCTACAGATGCGCTTCGATCGATCCAGGCGAGCTTGATCATGTCGCCAAGATCATAGATGAATGCACAAATTCTGTTTGCGGTATTGTTTGTGAAGATGGCTGGAAAAATTGCAACCAAGCGATCTACGACGGATGCGAATCCGATCTGACAGACGGCAACAACTGCGGAAAGTGCGGAATAAGCTGCGCCTATCCAAATGCCCAGGGAGTATGCCTTGATCCTGAAAGCGCAACCTGTGCGATGGGCGATTGCAAACCGGGATATGCCGATTGCGACCAAGACAGCTCGAATGGGTGTGAAGTCTCGACCTCCATGGATCCCACAAACTGCGGATCTTGCGGAAATACCTGCCTGCCGGCCGATAACGCAACGGTAGGCTGTCTCTTGGGCACCTGTATGATGGTCTGTGATGAGGGGTATAAAGACTGTGATCAGGATCCCGCAAACGGCTGTGAGACCGACATCTCATCAAATGCTTCTCACTGCGGAAGCTGCAACCAGGCTTGCAAGCCGTACACCAACGCCACCGGCGCATGCGTAGACGGCGCCTGCACAATGGAATGCCTCGATTCCTACGCCGACTGCGACGGATTTGAGAGTACGGGTTGTGAAGTCGACATTTCAAACGATCCGATACACTGCGGAGGATGTAAAAAGAAGTGCGCCGAGACCGCCAACGCGACCGCGACATGCTCCGAGGGAAGTTGCGCCATCGCCTGTGCGGCCGACTTTGGAGACTGCGACGGCGCCCTCGATAACGGTTGTGAGACCACCCTGATAGACAACGAATCCAATTGCGGAGCCTGCGGTGTCAAGTGCCCGCAAAGGAAAAACGCCGACCCGTGGTGCAGCCAAGGGGTTTGTATGCTGAAGTGCAACAACGGATGGGGCAACTGCAATCTGACGGAATCCGATGGATGCGAGACCAAGCTCAACAACCAGGGACAGTGCCCCAAAGACGATGACGACGGCTGTCAAACCGCCGGGTCGCCCCAATCGGCGTTATCCATGTTGCTTTTCATAATCGGCGCCATGGTATGGCGTAGACGCAGAAGATCGCAATAAAGAAACCGCCACCCCCACCCCCATCGCATCCTATTTGAATCATTGCACCATCAAAGGGATTCGGGGGGGTGGGATCGAAGTTGCAGGGATCTTCTTGCCAATCACACTTCGACGTATATATATACATTCGCCGGGAATGATGACCCGCGAACCTAATTAACGATAATATCTTTTCCAATTCACATCGGCTGCCGATGTGATGAATCAAACTGGTAGCGTCGTCATGAAATCAAGCAATTTAGCCATAGTATTTGTCGACATCGCTGGGTTTTCGGAACGCACGAGCCAACAAAGTCGTGATCAGAGCGAGGCCTGGCTTTGCAGGTACGAAGAGCTGCTGTTGCCTTTGGTCAAGGCATTTGGGGGCAGAAAGATAAAATCCATCGGCGACGCATACCTGATTACATTTATTTCGCCTACGAATGCGCTCCTCTTCGCAATGGCCGCACAAGATCGATTGTACGAATACAATCGATCTGCGCCGGCCTGCGAACGAATCGAAATACGGGTTGCCTGTAATGTCGGAGAAGTGCGCCAGCTTCGGGGAGATGTGTACGGTGAGCCGGTCAACATTGCCGCTCGACTCGAAAACATCACGCCGCCCGGAGAAATCTGGTTTACGGAAGCGGTGTTTTTGGCCATGACCAAGAGCGAAGTACCATCCGAAGAAGTCGGTGACCGCACGCTGAAAGGCATTCAGGGAGCGGTACGGATCTTTCAGATACCCAAGGGATCGGCCTACCGATTATCCAGTCTGGGAGAACCGAACGTACAAAACACCTCAAATGATACGAAAATTCCTCTCTATCCTTATGGCGGGATGGGCCTCAAACATGCCGAAAGAATCGGCTGGGCTATCTTGGTTACTTTCGCAAAGACCAGAATGACGGTCGTGGGCCGTCATGGCCGACAGCTTGCAAACCGACTCAAAACCATACCCTCCGGCATATCCAACAAGATGTTTTTCGGCGTGGCGGGCGGCATACTTCTGATCCTGCTGCTGGTAGCCGTCTGGCCGCCGGATACCTACCATGAAGTCAGAGACGCCATCCAAGCCGGAAATCCCAAACGAGCGCTGGCATTGCTCAACGGACATACGGAAGGAGACGAACCCGCGGGACAGGCCCTGAGAGCCCGAGCGTTGCTCATGCAGGATAAGGCCGATGTGAATCAAGCCGCAGACTTGTTGCACGAAGCCATATCGAAAAATGCCTCCTTGGCGCGTCATAAACCGGTCGTGATGGATCTGGTGGAATGTCTCAATCGGAGCAACGCTGACGAAACCATGACCCTGCTCCAGGAAAAGATTGGTGATTTTTCCGTACCCTACCTGGTCACCGCGACCCGCAGCGATCGGTATTGGCTTCGTTGGAACAGCATACATCTGCTCGAAAAAATGGGAGAGTCGGACGAGGTGGACATGGCCTTTGCATACATACAAGATCTTCGCTTCGCAGGATCGTGCTCAACCCGCAAACAAGCCGCAAAGAAACTCGCCCAAATCAAGGATCAAAGAGCCTTGACGCATCTGCGTAAGGCAAAAGAAAAAAATTTCTTTGAAAATCTCTGCATGGGCGATACCCTGGATGACGCCATCCGGACCATCGAAATAAAGTAGACCTTCATACCACCCCATTCATCCCTAAGCATCAAAAATATAAACCGAATTCAAAGAGATTGAGCGAAACCCTGTAAATAACGGCTGGTTGTTTTGCATCTCGACTCTTTTTTTATTCTTTTACGACCAAATACATGGGGAAAATTTGGCATAGAGCTCAATCTTACCTTGACATCCCGAGAGAATATATTAATGTTTTTGATTTGCTGGGCTTTGCTGATAGCGAGAGCAGCAAGTCCTACCTACGATCGCAGACCTATTTTTTATGGTGTATTTTATAAAATAGGTTTTTCAACCAACAAAAAAATAAGGAGCAAGAAATGAAGCAAGTCAAATGGAGTTTAATCGGCGTTCTCTCACTGTCTCTTCTAGGCCTCGCAGGCTGCAGCAGCTCGTCGGATCACGGTTGTGAGCACTGGACCTACACCGGGGAGTGCGGCCCGGCCAACTGGGGCGAGACGTATCCGGACGCTTTGGGCACGGAGCAATCACCCATCAATATCGTCGAAGAGGATGCGGTTCCACCGGGAGTCGGTGAGTTGGAAGAAATCACGGTTCAGTACGGCCTGGCAAACGTCGAAGTGCTCAACAACGGTCATGCGGTCCAGGCCGACGTTGTAGGCTCGGATCATTTTATCACCATAGGCACAAAGCAATACAATTTGGCGCAGTTTCATTTCCACACCCAAAGTGAAAACACGATTGACAACCGGTTTTTCGAGCTGGAAATGCACTTGGTGCACAAGGCCGAAGACGGCAAGCTGGCCGTGATCGGAGTGTTTTTCGACCAGGGGATTAAAAATTTAGATCTTATGGAGCTGCTTGAAAAACTGCCCCAACTTTCCAAAGATCCCGTAGCCCTCGAAAACCAAATCGATCTCAACAACCTGTTGCCCGAAAATTTGACGGCCTATCGATTTGCAGGCTCCCTGACCACGCCGCCGTGCACCGAAGGGGTCGACTGGACGGTGATGAACCAAGCCTTGGGCCTGTCGATTGGACAAATCGATGCTTTCAAAGCGATTTTTTCGGGCGAGCACTTCCCCTACGGCAACCGCAGACCGGTGCAACCTATCAACAGCAGAAAAGTCTATCGATCTTCAATCGACATCAATTAGTCGGATCAACCTGATCCGCCAATCATTTTTCTTTCGACTTTGAGAATATCCTGGACAAACTATCCATCACTACCTCAAAGTCAACCGAACCATGAAAGAGTCCGATCTCTATTTGCCCGTAAAACGATTTTTAGAGTCGCAGGGCTACGAAGTAAAAGCGGAAATTTTGGATTGCGACGTGTTGGCACTCCGGGGCCAAGAAGACCCCGTGGTGATCGAGCTCAAGCGCACCCTCAACTTGGACGTGGTCTTGCAGGCGGTTGAAAGATTGTCTCTAACATCGAAAGTCTACATCGGCATACCCCTGCAATCCAAGCTGCTGAACCGGAAACGCAAACGGGTTGTCAAGCTCTTGCGCATGCTTGGTCTGGGGTTGGTGGTCATCGAGCCCAATCCGAACATCGGCCGCGTCCAGGTATGGCTCGATCCCGGTACTTACCAACCGCGTAAGTCCAATTACCGCAAGAAACACTTATTGGGTGAGTTTCATAACCGAACGGGCGATCCCAACCTGGGTGGAAAAGAAAAAAGAAAAGGCATCATGACCGCCTATAGGCAACGAGCTTTGGCCATTGCAAGTTACCTCAAGGAGCAAGGGCCTACCAAGGCGTCGCTCATCGCCCAATCCCTCGACGATCCCAAAGCCAGGAGTATTTTATATCGAAACGTATACGGTTGGTTTGACAGAACATCGGTCGGCGTATACACGCTTTCTTCAAAAGGAAAGCATGAACTCCCCCTTTGGCGACATACAACCTTTTGTTAACGACTTCTATTTTT
The DNA here is from genome assembly GCA_041560255.1 of Myxococcota bacterium. Taxonomy (GTDB): domain Bacteria; phylum Myxococcota; class B64-G9; order B64-G9; family B64-G9; genus JBFFBT01. Next base: position 9,330 of record JBFFBT010000158.1, read on the forward strand.
TCGTTCTTCTAAAAGGTACTTCCTGAGGTCGTGTTCCCCTCTCATCACGTAGAGGATATATACCTTTTTCAATTCTACCCGATAAAAAACCCGACAAGATCCGACAATTACCTCCCTGTATGAAGTTCTATGCAATTCAGGAGGCTTCCGTCCCGAGTTCGGAGTTTTACTCAAACGTTCAACCGAGCTGAAAACTATTTGAACAAGCTTCCGTGCCGCCTCAAAATCGTCAAGTGCAATGTATTCAGCAATTTCTTCCAGATCTAAAAGGGCAGGAGCCGTCCATATCAAACGAGCCATTTTTTCAATTTTCGTTTTGCTTCGGTATGTGTATGCACACGGTTTTCGAGAATTGCTCTTTCGCCTCTGGCGATTCCTTCAAGAATCTGCATCCGTTCCTGCATCATTTCGTATGCATCAGCGTCAACCAGATATGCCGACGGTTTGCCATGTTCCGTTATAAGAACAGTTTCTTTTGTCTTGCGTAGCTCCGCCAGGATCTTAGTTGCTTGTCTTTTCAACGTAGTTACGATTTCAGTCTTCATAAAAGTGATACTATTTCGTAAACTTGGTACACTAATTGGTGTTGAATATTAATTCTTCGCGAATATGCACCCGCTAGATCGCCAACTAATTTTTCATATGTAGGGGGATTTTGACATGGATTTTCTCGAAGTATTTCAAGCAGCTTCTCAGCCTTATTCTTCAAACCCCCAGCAGATAATTTCTTCGCATCTTTCTGCGCGTGCTTCGTAAAATATAAACTCCACATTCATTTACCAATCGAGATCTGATGATGATTCTTCCAACGGCTCCTGCATGCCCTCCCTTATAGACTCACGCATGCCTGGAATGGAAAGCAAATACAAAGTTTCATTTATCGCATTCCAGTCTGATTCAGAAACTAGGACTGCATTCCCTCGCTTTCCTGTGATTATGATTGGCTTGTGGGATTTCTCAGCTTCGTCAATAAGGCTATAGAGTTTGGACCTTGCCTCGGTAGCTGTAACAGTAGGCATTTTGCACCTCCAGCCTTAAGCGTACGCTCTGTCAAATCCCATTTTCCAACACAACGAAAAGCTAACCGGACGAAAGGCGCGTAGCGCCTGAAGTTCCGGTTAAGCGAATTGTTGGGTGTTTCAGTCAATCCGCTCCGAGTATCAACTGCTTAACCACTCAATTTGCCGATTTGTTAACTACATCAATGCAAGCACGATTTGCTATGGTGATTTTGCATATTTACTATTTCTGCCTCAGATTTATTTGAATAATTTGTGTACACAAAACTCATTTATTCTGAGCAGATATCATTGAGCATTCTAACTTTTTTTTCGTTGCTTTTGCTCTCATTTAAATTGTACTCTAGCTTCCCGTTTATTCCAGCTAACATCTCACGAGATCTTTTAATTGCAAACTGGTATATAGCTTTACGATCTTCATCAGACATGCGCCTAATTGGCTCGTATTTATCTTTCACGTTGCACCTCACTTTCGGGCTCAAGCTTATTGGACTAGGGTGTACCCTCAACTATTTTGGTTTATACCAAATAAAGAAGCAACTTTTTTCAGTCTCCCTTGTAATAACTCATCATCCTGTACACCAATAGGCACCAAATTATGCCGTTCACGATCAAGATCTATGTAGGTACCATCAATGTTGTTCTTTCTTTTCCTCTTTATTCCAAATAATTGATTATATCTGCGAGGCGCCAAACCACCAAATGCGTCAAAAGGAATTCGTTCTCTTATATCTCCTTCTAAAGGATCTTTTATCGCATCTGGATGTAAATCTCTAGCAAGACTTTTTTCATAAGGTTCAAGGTAAACTACTCGTTCAATCCCTGCATCAATAATATGTTTTGCACAATTATGGCAAGGAAAAGTCGTACAATATAAAGTTGAGCCTTTAAGTCCAGAAGTTCCTTCCCTAGCCAATGCAATAATAGCGTCCATTTCAGCATGAACCGCTCTTGAAAACTCAATTAGCGAGTCAATCCTAGAGTTCTGTAATATTGATCTGATATTATGTTCTGAACATCCATCTCCACCATCAACTATTTTAACAAGTTTTTTTGTTAATTCATCGATAATCTTCAGTTTATATTTATCATTGCTACATTGCCCGTTCAGAGACCAACAACGCATATCTTTCTTAGATTCTGATGTATACAATCCACCACCATATTGTGGGACATCGTTCCTACCAGTCGAAATTAGTTGGCCAGATGAATTAACGATAGCAGCACCTACTTGTCTAGCAAGGCATCCAGATTGATTTGCGGCATTTAGAGCAATATTCATACCATATTCGTCCATCCTAGGAGTATCTATACCAACTGAAAATATTAGCCTGAGCAAGCGATGAGCTTCGTTATCCAGTTGCTCTGTTGTTGTAAAATCATTGTAGAAAAAATAATCTGACTGAGTAATTGCTTTTACTGTACTTTGGCCAAATTCTAGACCCTTCTCACTGGCATCAATTTCAGAAAGATAATCAAATTCTTCTTTTGAGAAGCCCTTACGACTCACCAAACGATTTCTTCTGACTGAACCAGTCGATATTACACCTATAGCAAAATACGCATCACCAAATAGATTGCGAAGATATCTAATTTCTTCTTCATGTTTTAAACTATCAATTAGGCAGGCGATTCGTGGTCTTTTCTTTTTCTCTATCTGGGGCCAGATGACATGAGCAGCGGCAACCTTTGTGATTATATCATTACCAAATTGGTTTCGTAGATCGTTCCCTCTACGTTGAAGTTTGAAAATCCTGCGAGCTGCTTCACTCTTTAAGAGCCTTGGGCAATCAATTTCTTTATTATCATCTTTTATTTTTGGTATTCGGTCATAAAACTCTTCTAAAATAACTCCACTTATATCAATAGGCAAACACTCGTAATTGTAAGAAGCGAGAGCCTGTGCAATTTTATGCCAAACAAGCGTCAAGCCAGAACCAATCTATCCACAAATACTGAATATCATTAATTGCGAAAGTTGGTTTTTTTCCTCTGTATCAACATCCATATCATCCACCCTGCAATACCTTGATTTCTCACGTTAATATATCTTAAACAACTGAAATACTTAGCAATATACTATACTAATGTACAGTAGTGGTCAATAAAAGTATTTATCCAGACAACACGAAAACCTTATCATGACCCTCTTATTCACCAAAAGTTGGACAGGAGTTTAAGAGTAAAAAGACAAAAAACATCCTAATGACGAGTAAAATAAATAGATTATCGGTCAACTTGGTGTAAGACCCCACGGTCATCAATACGATGGTATTTATTGGTATCTTTTCTCTCATTTTTATTAGTTTATATTGACCTTCATTTTTCTGTTCATGTTTGCTTTGTCAATAAGATCAGCCCATTGCCAGAGCTTATCATTTTTTGGTAGAGTTATTTTAGCCTTATCGATCTGGTCTACAAGCTCAAAAGTCAATGCTTTGTACTGAGTATAGGTAAAATTACCCATTACTTCTGTTGGGATTTCCAAAACGTCACGCGTAGCGATTTGAATCTTTCGATATTCAGAATGGTAGCAAGTCCTCAACACCTTGGCAACAATTCTACCAACGATATCTTTATCAAAAGCTAATATTGCATAGCCAATATCTCCATAATCTTTATTGTAACGCTGTACTAATTTTTCCGTTTCTATTTTTTTTTCTAAAATTATTTTTAGTTTAGGGATCTCTAAGTTTTCATCTTGTAATATTTCATCAATCTTACCTACCATTTTATTATCGACAAATATTTCCTTTTGGTTGGCTTCTATGAGGATTCCACCAGTAAGGTTTTCTGTGTTCTCCAATTTTGGTAGTTCAATGTTATTAGAAATACTTATCTGGGTTCTGTAGTTTTCGAATATTTTGAATAGTTTTGTGGTCATATCTGCATCTTTAGTATGATGCCGAGTTGATGCAAAAAGTAAAATACCTACTATTAAAACCAACACACTAGTTACAATTAACCTGAGTCTAACAACATACAGTTGTGATTTCTTCAATATTGTAACAAATACCATAGCCAAACATCCAGTCATAATTATAGCAACAATAAGAAGATGATACGAATATAATTGAGGAGCGGCTGCAATATTGAATTCTAAAGAAGAATCCTTTCCTTCAATTAATCTATAAAAATACTCTGGTATTGGTGGATTTTCATCATAGAATGATTTGATAATCCAAATACTTCGTATTATCAAACCAGTTCCCAATACTGCAGTTGAAGCTGAAAGACCCCCAACCGCAATTAATGGCAAGTTGGATGAAGTTTTATATAAACGCATTCGTATCCAAGTGAAAA
>JBFFBT010000159.1:0-13494 GCA_041560255.1 Myxococcota bacterium
ACGGCATGCAGATCTCTTGGCGTAACCACACAGGAGATGGAAAACCCCTAAACGGATATACCTTTTGGTTGTATTTTTGAAAGGAAAAAAGATAATGTAGCTATCGGGGCGGGCGGATTTGAACCGCCGACTTCCTGCTCCCAAGGCAGGCGCGCTAACCAGGCTGCGCTACGCCCCGATGAACCAACGAGAAGATACCCAATCCGCAACCGATTGGCAAGCAGTATGCGGGAGAGAAAACATGAAAAAGCAAAAAAATGGTCTCACACGCAGGGATTTTCTCAAAGGCGCGGCAGGATCGGTGCTTACCGGAATGACGATAACGGCCGGTTCCTGCAAAACAACCGGCGACAACCATATCGGCTCACCCGACCGCCCAAAACAATCTGCACAAACCACCCCGGAAAATCGACCGGAAAAGCTTTCAAAATCGAGGGTGGTCCTCATCCGCTCCGAGCACGTCATCGACAAAGACGGCCGGGTTGATCCGGATGTACTGACTCAGATGCTCGACGACGGGGTCGCGAAGCTTTTCGACAAAGACTCGCCCCAGGCCGCCTGGTCGCATTGTCTTTCGAAAGACGACACTTTGGGAATCAAGACCAACGTGTGGAGTTTTTTACGCACGCCCGAAATCCTCGAGCAGGCCGTACGCGCCCGCGCCATGGCCTTAGGCATACCGGCACAAAACATCGGGATTGATGACCGAAGCGTTTTGGACAATCCGGTATTTCAGAAAGCCACCGCGCTCATCAACATGCGTCCCATCCGTACCCATCATTGGTCCGGGATCGGAGGATTAATCAAAAATTACATCATGTTTTCAGACTCCCCTCCCAAATGGCATCCGGACGCCTGCGCCGATCTGGCAGGGGTATGGAATCTACCGCTGGTACGCGGAAAAACCCGCCTCAACGTGTTGGTGGCGCTTGTGCCCCTATTCCACGGAAAGGGACCACATCACTATCAATCCCGCTACCAATGGCCTTACAAAGGGTTGTTGCTCAGCACCGATCCGGTGGCCGCGGACGCCGTCGGTCTTACGATCCTTACCAACAAACGCAAATCCCACTTCAAAAAACACATCCCCCTGGTCACATCGGCCAAGCACGTTCAACTGGCCCAAACCCGTCACGGTTTGGGTCTGGCCGATCCCGAGCGGATCGAGCTCGTCAAAATGGGTTGGATGGAAGATGCGCTGATATAGAAACATCCCGGCATGCACACCCAAACGGCGCCTAAGCCCAAAAGTCGATCGATACGATTTCAGAGCGCAATCCCCTACCTCATTGTAGCCGCGGCCGCTGCCTTGAGACTGATCAACCTGGATGAGGTGTCGCTCTGGTATGACGAGATACAATCCGTAACCCACGCAAACCGGCCTTTTCCGCTTTCTTTCATCAGCACCCAAGAGTATGACTGCCACCCGCCTCTCTACAGCCTGCTTTTGGGGATCTGGATGCTGTTGGGAAGAGACGACGTTACCATTTTGCTTTCCTCGGTGTTGGCAAGCTGCGCCACGGTGTATCTCGTATATCGGATCTTGGAAAAACTTGCCGACCAGCGACATGCCATGGTCGGAGCCTGCGTGCTCGCTCTACATCCTTTTTCGATATACTGGTCACATTTTGCGCGCATGTACAGCCTTCTCATGTTGCTATGTTTGGCGTGTTTTTGGGCCCATCAGCGCTTTTTCCAGTGCAGGCGGGCTGCCGGTTGGATCGGATTTTGGCTTTTGGTATCAGAGTTTTGCATTCTCGCAAGCCACATCGCAGGTCTGTTTTTTCTGTTTTTCATCTGGCTGTACTTCTTGGCCTCGCGAGCCGAAGACAAAGAAAGTTGGAAACGCTGGATCATGTTCCACTTGAAGGCGAGCCCTGTGTACCTGCTTCCGATGATCATTACGCTTGAACGGGTAGGAAGAGAGAGTGAAACCATTCCCGATTTTCAAAGCGTACTGGTCGGTCTTTCGAGGTTCAGCCTGGGAGTACAGGCCGATGCAGGCATGCTGGTGCCTGCAGCAGCTTTGATATTTTGCGCCTTTCAGATCGTGTTGCTTGCAGCCCCGCACAAGCGATATCGCTGGTATGGCTTTACTTTCATGCTCCTGCCGTTTTGTTTGACTTTCTGCATCTCCTGGATGGGCAAACCCATCTGGCACAACGAAAGGGTGTTTGCTTTTTTGATCCCTTTTTTCGCCATGGGTTTTGCATTGATTTGGTATGCCGAATGGAAGCATCGCGGTGTCATTGTGCTGAGCCGATTGCTTTTGCTGACTATCATAGGTCTTATGAGCTGGGGATCGATACGATTCGTCCAAAACCACGAAAAAAGAGAAACCTATATCGAAGCAGCCGATATGCTGCGAGCCAAAGCAAAACCGACCGATTTGGTGTTGGCCTCGACCCCCCGGGTCGCATGGGGAGTCAAACGCTACCTCATCGGACCGGATTGGGACAACAATCTTTGGGAAGAGTATTTCTCCATACCGGACGAGATCTGCCGGAATTTGGACTTTTCTCTCTGCCTCAGAAGAAAGATGTACACCTACGACATACAAACCCGCGGCGCTTCACCCAGGGTGGCGGTATCCGAAAACCCCGATTTGGACATCAAAAACGAAAAGCGCATATGGATCATCACCCGCAATAACAAGGAGCATCCAGCGCTTGTAAAAAAATACCAGTTACCAAAAGAATCAGAAATGTACGAGCAACGAGGCACCCGCCTCGCACTCCATGAGCTTTGACCCGCCACAAAACAATGTTCGTAATGAATCAGGTATTATCCTAATACGGCTATCCAATCTGGCAACGATCAAAACGTGCGGCGGAGAACGTAAATGCTCGCCGTGTCGTTAAAGACAAGTTTTCCGACCAAGTACCAGATAATCAAAGTTTATTAAAACTAAATAAGAATCAGTAATTCTCGTACACATTATTTTCATGCAGCCTTTTTGATTTGTTTGATTTTTGTACAAGCGGGAAAAATTGTGTGAAGCTTAAAATGTAAGCACTTTCCATCCTTGCTTCAGCATATTGGTCAAGGGAACACCCATGTATTTCACATCGATGCCGAGATCCTCCAATTGTTGGGTTACTCCAAAGGAATCTGCGCAGGCCTTGCACGCTTGTACGATCACCCCATCCGCCATCATTTGTTTTACTTTGGCCTGCAGATCTTTATCACCGGCCAACAGCCTGGCAGAAGGTCCCCAGACGACCAATACGACATGATCAAACCAGCCCTGCAGCTTGGCATTATGGGTGTACATGAAGCATACCCGGTGGGCCACATCCGGATCCCCGCTGGTCCATAGAACTGAGAGACTGCTTTTATGATGACGTGTGGAAGATTGGGTGTCATCTTCAGAATATACGGCACCCGCCAGTAACGTCATTGTAGAAAACATCAATGCAGCGCTCAGAGCGCGTATACTTTTTTTATTCATGGCTTATCGCTCCTTTCCGATAGGTTTGTTCCCCGAATAACATTCACGAGAGGATGAAAGGGGACAGGTACAGTGTAATTCCGATATCCAGAAGGTCAATCACCAAATGGACATACAGGACAGAGGTGTGGGTTGGGTCGCAGATTACGGTAAAAATGTATCGATCTTGCGATCTTCGATCTCGTCGAGGCCGTCCGGGCCGACTTCGATGGCGCGGTTTTTCCCCACCACGACGATCACTTTCTCGCCCAGTGAAAAGATCGTTCTCAATCGGGCCGATTTTTTTATCAGCTTCAGATAGGCTCTGCCCAGATACTTGACTTTCAGTACTTTCATATCGGGACGATAGGCCAAATCCACCCATACACCCGAGCGGTATCGAAAAGCCCTCGAGGCCGCATACCGGATGCCTCCGGCCTCGTCCATCTCGTTGTCGGCTTCTTCGCTGTCTTTCATGCTCTTGACCGCATCGGCCATTTGTATCGCCTGTTGTCCGCTTTCGAGCTGCATGGCTTCGGATTTCTTTTCTGCAAACATGTGGATTTGCTTTTTGGCTCTCTCCGGGCTCTTGGGCTCCCAGGCTCGGCCGGCGTCGGAACGACTCGGGGCGTAGCCCGAGCGAAGCTTTTCGAGCGGCATGATCGGTCTGGCCCTCGGGGGCGGCGTCCGCCTGGCTATCTGCGGGGTATCTTCGGTGACCAGATAGGAGGTATAAGGCGTTACGATGCCGTATCGTTTCGAAAGCGCCACCACTTCGTCCAAAAGCTCTTTCTGCTCTCCGTTGAGCCGAATGCTTTCCAACAAAAATCCTACCTTACGGGTGGCCCATAATCTGGGTATAAAATCGTATTTTATTTCCTTGGACGGAAATACACCTTCGTAGACAAACTTCCGTTGTCTGTCTCCCATCTTTCCACTGAGCCCAATCGAGCTGTGTCCCGGATTGCGGTAACGCCCGAGCAACAACACTTGTCCGCCTTTGAACAAATCGGGCAGTTTTTTGGGCATCAAATCGTAGATCCGGGCCGAACCGAACGAAAGCTCCAAGTCCTGCAAAACCGGGTGGCTTACCTTGTCGTAAAACGCCCGTAGGGCCTGCTCGATCTGTGCATTCGGACGTACATAGGTCGCATCCCCGTGGTTGTCGGCCGCAATCGAATCCAAGAGCAAGGTGTTGATCTCATCACCCACCCCGAATACAAACAACCTGGATCCCGCCCGATTGGCCTTTCGGACGTTCTTTTCGATGATCTCGGTTTGGGTCTGTCCCACGGTAGGATATCCGTCGGTAACCAACACCACCATCTTGGGAGCCGAACGGTTTTCAACCGAACCCAAGGCAAGCTCGAGCGCTTCACTCATGGCTGTGCCGCCGGCGGCCTCCATGCGGTCCACAAAAGACAAAGCTTTCGAAACATTTTCTTTCGAAGCCGCCTGAGGAGTCTTTGCGAATGATTCTACATCGGTTGAAAACCTCACCAGACTGAAAGTGTCTTGGGGCAAGAGCCCCTCGAGACAGTGTTTCAAAGCCAGCTTGGCGCTTTTCATTTTCTCTCCGGCCATGGAACCGGATGTATCGATGACCAAGCTCAAGTGCTTTCCGGTGATTTGTTTATCCCGGTATTCGCTCTTTGGAGAAATCATCAACATGAAAAACCCGGCTTGGTCGTCCTCTCTGTGCGTCAGCAGGTTCAGGCCCACCTCTTGATCGGATACGGCATAAAAAAGATCGAAATCCCGATCCAAAAGAGCCGCCGAAGTTTCGAAACCGGCGGTGGCGTGGTGATCATCGTTCTTGCGGTGGTATATCGTATGAGTGGGAGAGTAAATCGTTTTGATGGCATTTTTAGACCGTATTTTTATTGAAAGAGTAAAATCCTGGATGGTCCGCGAAGAAGCTCTATCGGTGCGCATGGGATAACTGTAATGCACCAACCCACCTTCGTAAGGCATCAAATGCGTAAAGGTTATTTCGATCCGTTGCTCGCCCTTGGCCGGTACGGGAAAAACCCGACACTTGAACAAATCCCGTTCGAGATACTCCAGCAACCCCGGGTCCTGCATGCGCCGTACGATCCCTTCGTAGATGTTTCGGGCCTGGTTTTTCTCGAGCAGCTCCCCCTTGGTCTTTTTCCCGTTGACGTACAAATAAAAATCCGACACCGTGCCGCCTTTGGGCAAGGGGAAAATATAGGTGGCTTCGAGTGGACGGCCGGTATGGTTGACGAAAACCTGCTCTACCTTGGTCACCGCCGCCCTATCTTGGATGTCTACCTCGGCGCGATGATATTTTATACCCAAAGGCGGAATCCCGGGTTGCGAGGGAATCAACAAACCGGTGGCTTGCGCCGAACCGGCCGAAAAAAACACCAAGCTCATCAAACCAACTGTCAACATGATCTTGTGCATGTGGTCCTCCCAAAATGAAGTTTTCGACTCACACCCTCTACAGACGCATCAAAGCACGGATGGATCTTCAAAACCGTTCATCCCAAGCCGAGAAATTCACCGGTTGATCCACCGGCTATTGTATGCTCTAATAACATCTCGCACAAAATAAGCGACACACCATAGCCGGGGGCAAAAAGCGGGCGGTATCAAGAATCCTAGCCGGAGGTAAAAGCCGTGAAAGTAACCGAGATGTGGAAATTGAAATCCAAGCCTACCGTGTCGTTCGAGCTGTATCCTGCCAGAGATGCAGACGCGGAGTCCAACCTGGATAATGCCATCAATCGACTGGCGCAGCTCGAACCCGATTTTTTTTCGGTGACCTTCGGCGCAGGCGGATCCACCCGGGAAGGTTCGTATTATCTGGTGAAAAAGCTTTTGAAGGAAATCAGCATCGATACCGTAGCCTACTTTACTTGCTACGGTCTGTCTCTCGAAAGCATCACCGCGGTGCTGGACGCCTACCAAGATCTGGGGGTGGAAAACATCCTGGCGGCCCGCGGAGACGCACCCAACGAACCCGAAGACTTCGAACCCCATCCGGAAAGCCTGCCCCATGCCTCGGATCTGTTGTCTTTTCTGCGGCCACGTTATGATTTCTGCCTGGCGGCCGCAGGCTATCCCGAAGGACACATCGAGTCTGAAAGTCTAGAACAGGATCTTGCCTATCTCAAGCTCAAGGCAGACAATGGGGCGGACTTTATCATCACCAATTATTTCTACGACAACCGCCTGTTTTTTGATTTTACGAAAAAGTGCGAAAAGATCGGGATCCACATCCCCATCCTGCCGGGCGTCATGCCCATTTACAGCATCAATATGATGAAGCGTTTGGCAAAAATGTGTGGAGCATCCATTCCGGCGCGGCTGCAGGAAGAGCTGTCCCGGCTGGATCCGAACGACAAAGGAGCGGTGGCCGAATTCGGCATCGATTACGCCACCCGACAATGCCGAGAGCTTCTTCAACACGGGGTATGCGGCATTCATTTCTACACCATGGATCGAAGCAAGGCGTCTTGCGAAATCGTCACCCGCCTTCGCTCGGAGGGTCGACTGAGCTAGACTGATAAGTCACTGTTTTCGAGTGACTTGTAAACCGCGGGATCCATGGGCCCGAGAAGTCATTTTTATCATAAAAAAATAAAAGATCATATCCAGTATCCGCCGCGAATCGAGTGTTTTTTGATGGAGGCCGGAAATAATATCTAAGGAATTTGTTTGGTTACAGTATGTGAAGCTTCAAGAAACGGTGTTTTGAGAGAAGTTATCAACCAACCTCGGAGAAAACCTGAGCCGGCTGGAATTTCGTGGTATACTCGCGGCAAAACGTTTTCCGACAGAATACCGTTCGGCCGACTTGATTTGGTTTGAAAAGGGAAAGGAGCATGTTCATGCGTCGTTTCGAGCATTGGATTGTAGGCTCGTGCCTGCTGGTTGGACTCCTCTTGTCCGGATGCAAAAAAGATCCGGGGAAAAGCCCGCAGACCGAACCCTTCACAGAAAGCGGATCGTTGGAGCAACCCAGCCCGAAAGCCGTTGCCGAGCAAACCCCGGCTCCGTCTTTTGATCCCATCATCACCCTCGACCAGCCGGCCGACAGACTACCTCTGGAAATCGCATTTCAATATCCGCAACCCGTGTCGACACAACTGGGCAAACCGCTCGAAGATCCGAATACCCGCGTGAACATAACACCCCGAGTACCGGGAAAACTGGTATGGGAAACCGAACAACGGCTGGTATTCCGCCCGGAGGGAACTGGGTTTGCATACAACACCGGTTACACCATCGAGCTGCTGTCGGTCGACACCCGATTCGGGATCAAAACTCCGAGCCCCAACGAGCCTTGGCGACATGTGATGAAAACTCCAGAATTTCGGCTCGAGCGCCTGGAGCTCGATCAGGCCAAAGTCTCTTCCCGCGAGTTGGTCTTTGTGGCGACGTTCACAGGCCCTGTCCGAATCGAATCTCTATCGAAACGGGTCGGCGCCTGGTTCGGATCGGTAACCTGTGCCTTGTCGGCCGATAAACTGACCGCCAACCAATTTAGGCTGCGCGGCAGATGCCCTCAGCTTCGACCCGAAGGTGAGCTGAGTGTGCATATCGACCCGGGTATCGAAGCGCTCGGTCGGCCGGACAAAACCACCCAGGCCTACAAAAAATCCTTCTCGCTGAATGTGCCGGGTTACCTCAACATTGCACACATTCAACTCAAAGAAGCCCAAAACGGTTTCCAAATCGATGTATTCTGCGACGATGAGCAAACCAAAAACAAACGCGGTTATTATGACTACTACACCGAGCGATGTCCCCTGGAGATCGACACGCTGAGTGATTTCGTGCGCATCGACAAGGTCGAAAAACTTTCGTTTTCGAAAATCAGAAACGGATTTCGTATCCACGGCGATATCCGCTATGGACAAAACAACTTGCAGATTCAAAGCGGTCTTACTTCGACCAACGGCAGCCTGCTTTCCAAAACCTACGAACGAACCCTGAATGTCGCCCGCCGCTCACCCTCCGTGCGGTTCGTCTCCCAGGGCCGTTATCTACCCCGTTCGGTCCTCGATCAATTGGCCATACGGCACATCAACGTCGATCAAGTCACTTTGGAAATACGGAAAATCTATCGCCAAAACTTGGTCTACTGGCTCACCGCGCCGACCGATCGGCCGGACGATCGGGTTTCGGACGTGGTAGCCACCCACACATTTTCCCTCCCCAATCAACCCGACCAAGAAACGGTCTCGATGCTGCAAATCAAAAAAGCGCTCGGGGATATCGAAAACGGCGCCTATCAGCTCAGCCTCACCGGCGCGAGACAAAACGACGAGGTTCGTCTCATGCTTACGGATCTCACTTTGATCGCCAAACGGTACGGGACCGGGGGGCAGGATCTGGCCGTCTGGGTGCTCGACAGCAAATCCTTGCAACCCGTATCCGGCGCCCGGGTGGAGCTTGTCGCCCAAAGCAACCGCGTCATCCACAGCAAATCGACCGGCGATCAAGGAGGTATGACCTTCTCGGGGGCTGTCGATCCTGTCACCGGCAAACCCCCCTTTGCGCTTTTTGTGCACAAAGATGACGATCTGAGCTTTATGGAGTTTGCCGATCTCGAGATCTCCTTGGGTGACGAAAACGTGCAAGGCTCTGCCTACCGCACCGACGTCCCCTACCAGGCGGCCCTGTATGCGGACCGAGGAGTGTACCGGCCCGGCGAGACCGCCCACCTGGTAGCATTGCTTCGAGACGACCATCACCTGGGGGTCGAAGACCTCCCACTGGTGGGCAAGCTCATAGATCCGCGCTCCAAGATCGCAAGCACCCTCAGAGCCCGGACCAATACCGCCGGTATGGCCGCTTTCGATATCGATTTGCAAAGCTTCGCTTCCACCGGAAACTGGACATTTACGCTCGAAGCAGGCGGAAAAGCCATCCAGACCCTGCGTTTTAATGTGGAGGAGTTCATGCCGGAGCGCATGCAGGTCTCGATCCGACCGTCACAGCCCGAATTCCGCCTGACCCAACCGGTAAAAGTGCAAATTTCGGCTCGGTATTTGTTTGGATCATCCGCAAACGGTGAAAAAACCGAGCTGGTTTGCTCGCTGCTGCCGGCCGCATTCAGCCCGCCTCGAGTCAAGGGCTACGTCTTCGGCCTGTGGAGCGAAGAGCCTTCCCAACCCCTCCTGCTCGGGTCGGCAACCGGAAACCTCGACGAAAAAGGACAACTTGTGATGAGTTGTCCGAGTCCGGCCACGACCACACACTCCCGCGGCCCCTCGAAGGTACAGGCACGCGTATCGGTGTTCGAGTCGGGCAGCGGGCGCACCACCAGCCAGACCGTCGATGTACCCGTACATCCTGAAAAAACCTACCTGGGATTGAAGACCGGTGCGCAAAAGGCCGAAACCGGCGCGAGCATACATATCGAAGGCATCGCGACAGATTGGCAAGGCAACCCCGAACCCGACATCCAGGAGGTAGCCGTCGAGATCATCAAGCTCGAGCGGGATTACAATTACGAATACATCGACGGGAGTTACCGCTACCGCAGTTACACCCGCAGGGTTCGTGAATCCGGCCGCCGGGTCAAGGTGCAGGCCGGAAAGTTTCAAGTGGACTTCACCCCTTCGGGGTACTGCCGGGGCTACCTGGTCAAAGCGAGCTTCGGAAACAGCGCAAGCGAGCTGTTTATCGAATCCGGGGGTTACTCCTACTGGCGCCCGCACGCCAGCGGATCCGACAACACTCCGCGGCCGTCCGGGCCGGTCACTTTGATCATGGAGGCCGAAAACAGCATCAATCCGGGTGAAAAATCCAGCGTGACCATCAAGCCGCCCTTTCCCGGAAAGCTCTTGTTTACCGTCGAGACCGACACAATCGTCGAGTCACGCTGGCTGGACATCGGTATGCAGGACACGCAGGTATCGTTTCGCATCAACGAGTTTGCACCCAATGTGTATTTAAGCGGCCTGTTGATAAAAGACCCGCACCGCGAATCGAACCGGGCCTTTCTTCCGGGTCGGGCTTTCGGTCTGCAGGTTGTGCGGATCAAACCGAGCCCCTACAGCTTGTCTCTCACCCTGCAAGCCCCCGAAGAAATCCGCCCCAACAGCAAGCTTACAGTCGACCTGGATGCGCAAGGAACCCAAGGACCGGCCTTCGTCACGGTAGCGGCGGTGGACGAGGGCATTCTGCAACTGACCGGGTTTCGCTCTCCGGATATTCTGGGATTGCTGTTCGATCAACGGGCCTTGGGGGTTGCGACCTTCGATACCGCCGGCTGGATGCTCAAGCTGCCTCCGGCCGACAACTCCCTTTCACCCGGAGGCAGCGCCGAAGGAAGCCGGGCAGGCCGGATCGCACCGGTCAAACCGGTGGCGCTTTGGTCGGGCTTGGTGAAAATGTCTCAGGGCAAAGCCCGCGTGGAGCTGCCCGTGCCCCAATACCGCGGTCAGCTTCGAATCATGGCGGTGGCGGCGGACAAACACCGGGCGGCCTCGGCCGCAACCCGTACCACCGTCCGGGATCCGCTGGTGCTGTTGACCACGTTACCCCGATTTTTGCTCTCTGGAGATCGCTTTGTGGTGCCGGTGTCCGCTACCAACCTTACCGGCCGAAAAGGAACTTTTACCATCACCCCCGAGACCGGCCCCGGAATCCAACTGGAAAACCCCGATCCAAAAAGCGTCCTCCTGGATGACCAGGCTTCCGGCACGGTGACATTCGTGGCCACCTCCACAGAAAGCTTCGGCCGAGCCCGCTTTGCGGTCAAGGCAACCGGCAACCGCACGAGCAGCGCCGATGAGGTTGTCATACCGTTTTTACCCAACGCACCCGTAACGCGTGAGACCCACGTGGTGTCGTTGAGCGAAGGGAAAAACGAAATTCATGGAATGCTCGCAGGCTGGAACCCCCAAACCGAGAAAACCGAAATATGGGTCACCACCAACCGCTACGGCAAGCAGCTCATGCACCTGAAGCACTTGATACGCTATCCCTACGGTTGCATCGAACAAACCACATCGACCACCCGACCCTTGTTGCACATCGCTAATCTGCTTTCCAACCTGGCGCCCGACTTGTTCAAAGACGCCGGCATCGAAGAAAAGTTCATGCATGGCGTCAACCGGTTGCTTTCGATGCAGACGACGGAAGGCGGCTTTTCGTATTGGCCCGGTGAGACCCATCCGACCTATTGGGGGACCGCCTATGTCACCCACCTCTTGCTGGAAGGCAAAGAAAAGGGTTACCCCATCCCCCAAGATCGAATTAAAGACGCGCTCGATTTCATGCAAAGGGTTTTGACGAATCAAACCAAGGACACGGATCACAAGTACGGTTATTCGGTCGAATCCAGCGAGCCGTACATGCAGTTCGTGTTGGCCCGGGCCGGCCGCGGTCAAAAGGGTCGTCTGCGAAAGCTTTTGAGCGATGATCCCAAAAAATGGGGTGAGTTGTCCGAAGAAAACACATTTTTGCTCAAAGCCGCGCTGTATCTCACCGGAGACAGGAGCCACGAAAGCACCCTCAAAACCATCGGAAAACCTCCGGTTGAAAACCGCCGTCAAAACGGGTGGACATTTTGGTCGGCGCTTCGCTCCCACGGTATGCGGCTGACCATTTTGGAAGATTTGTTTCCTCAAAGCAGCCAGGCCGAGCCGCTGGCGGCGCTCATCGCCGATCAGCTCGGTTCTACCCAAAACAGTTGGAGCTTTACCACCCAGGAGCTGTCCTGGTGTGCCGGCGGTTTGGGAAAACGCAGCTCACGCGGACCCACATCCTGGTCCAAAACCATGCTCTTTGCAGACGGAAAAGCGATCGAGCCCAGGGTTGATCAAACCAAACCGAACGACTTGGATCGCACTTGGTCCGTCTCCTCGGCCAGCGCATCCGATTCGCTTTGGGTAGAAATGAGCGATCTTTCCGGCCAGGCCTACGCAATCGTCGACATCGAGGGTCTCAAACCGGGGGTAGCCTACCAGTTTGCCGATCACACCCTCAAGGTGCGCCGCAGCTACCATGATCTCGAAGGCCGTTCCATCGACACCAACGACATTCGTCTGGGTGCCTTGATCAATGTCAAGATCACGCTGGCCAACACGTCGAACCAACGCGTGCGTAATGTGGCTCTGGTGGATCGTTTCGGGGCCGGGTTGGAGGTGGAAAACCCGCGCCTCAACCGAGGATCCGTGGTCGATTGGTCCAAGGGAAAGGCCTGGGAGATAAGTTATTTCAATCTGAGAGATGATCGGGTGGAGTACTTCGGACACCTGCAACCCCGTCAAACCGTGGAAGTCATCTACACCTTGCGGGCGGTTACAGCCGGACTGTTTGCCTCGCCCCCGATCAAAGCCGAGGCCATGTACGATCCCAACATTTGGTCGCAGCACGCAGGCGAGCGCATCCGGATACTCGATCCCTGGAATGCCATTTAGTCGCGGACGCAACATGTCACCCAAGCTCACCCCAACCATCCGCGCGGTGTTGGGCGCCAAAACAACCAAGCTTCTCGCAACCGGTATCATTTTTATATGTCTGCTCATCGTGGCCGCCCATCTGGTGCCGCTTCCCAAAAGACTCGACTTGCCCGACTCGGTGGTGGTGCGGTACCGGGACGGATCGGCGGCATACGTATTTTTGAGCCCGGACGAGCGATGGAGAATTTCCCCCACGAGCATCGATCCCAATTATCTGCAAGCCTTGAAGGCTTACGAAGACAAGCGTTTTCATCTTCATCCGGGTATCGATCCGGTTGCGATCATAAGAGCGTGGCTGCAAAACCTGCGGGCGGGCCGGGTGGTATCGGGAGCTTCGACCCTTACCATGCAGCTCGTACGCATTTTGGAGCCTCGAAAACGCACCCTGAGCTCCAAAATCATCGAGGCGTTGCGCGCTTTGCAACTCGAGCTGCGCTTGAGCAAGCAAGAGATCTTGAGCGCCTATCTGCGTTTTGCTCCTTTCGGGCGCAACCTCGAGGGCGTTGAGGCCGCCAGCCTTACCTATTTCGGGCACGCCGCCGGAAACCTAAGCCCCATGGAGATCGCCTACTTGGTCGCAGTGCCCCAGGATCCCAACAACCGATATCCCAAAGC
>JBFFBT010000160.1:0-13434 GCA_041560255.1 Myxococcota bacterium
TATGCCACATTGACCGGGTGATTGAGGGGAAGATTCCATACCGGAAAAGTCTCGAACTTGGCGTAACTCGCCTCATTGCCTTGTTGGTATTCGTGATAGAGTTGAGACAAACACGTGGCCAGCTTTCCGCTGTTTGGTCCCGGCCCGGTCACCACCACCAAAGGTTTCGATGTGGGTATGTATGGATTGGCTCCATATCCTTGCGGGCTCACAATCTGATCGACGTCGGTCGGGTATCCACGGGTTTTGCTATGGGTAAAAACCTTGACGCCATGTCGTTCGAGTCGGTTCTTGAATACTGTGGCGGCCGGTTGTTGTTCATAACGGGTTATTACCACTGCAGCCACGGATAGGTCCCATGCGCGCAGATCATCAATCAACTTCAACGCGTCCGAATCATACGTGATACCAAAATCGGCGCGAATTTTGCGTCTCTCGATGTCTCCGGCATAGATACACAACAATATCTCCGCCTTCGAAGCCAATTTTCGAAGCAATCGAATCTTTACATTGGGATCGAAACCAGGCAATACCCTGGAGGCATGGTAGTCGAACAGAAGCTTGCCCCCGAATTCTAAATACAATTTATTGCCGCCACTCGAAACTCTTTCTAGAATCGCTTTGGATTGCTCCTCCAAATACTTTTCATTGTCAAATCCAATCGCCCGTCTCAATGAATCCCACCTTCCTTTGGTTATTGATTGTCTCGCCATCATGTGCGTGACGCCATGGATCCCGATATATCAACGTCACGGGAAGATACCTGGATGCAAATATTGTATCTAAGCCGATCGCCAACTGTCGCCGAACATCCAAGCAAGCTCGACCGCACAAATAGGGCCCACACGCACCGGGAAACCGGTTTGAGCCTCTATCTCATGCTTGTGCTCGCGAGCCAAACCCGGTAGGATTAATGTGCTGTTTGGAGCTTTCTCTTTCAATCCAGTGCAAACGATGTCTTTTATCACCCTTTCGGCAGTAAAGCTTCCCAAAATGAGCGCCATGTCCAGGGTATCCCCGTTTGTATCGACACACAGCAAATAAAACGGACTGATCGTCGTCGACAACACCGCCGACAAAACCTCTTGGGTCAGCCTGCTGTTGCCGGTCATCAAAACCGGATCGCCATCCCGCGGTTCGTTGAGCTCCACGAGCCCTACCGGCCCGGGTTGCGGCAGTTGCATGCTTGGTACGACCGGTAGTGCTTGTTCGACCCGACACAAAAGCTTCAGCTTGTCGATTTTGGCACCCGATAGGCTCGAAAACCCCTGTTTCGTACATCCCTGTGCCGCGAGCTTTTCAACCAGTTGCCGGCAGGAATCCGCACCACACTTCTTGCACTCTTGCTCTGATAAAACGGAAGAAAAATCAATTGTATCCAAGTACAGATCCGCATCCGCCATACCACACTCCCACGCTTCGCCAGACCGGATTGTATCCTCCGACTCTTTGGGCTGCAAGCGGTATTTCGATGGATTTTCCTATCCATTTCACCATAGCCATAAGCTTGTGGTTTTGCTAATCTCGTCAAGATGTCGCCTCGATCCGGAACCGCAGATCTTGCACTCCACAGTGGTCGGGTGCCCCATTGGTTGGCACATCGCATGGCCTCTTTGGGAGCCCGAATCATCGAGATAATGGCCGAAGATCTTGGACGCAACGAAGTGTTGCATCGCTTTAGTGATCCGTATTGGTTCCAGGCTCTCGGCTGTGTCTTGGGTATGGACTGGCATTCTTCGGGCATTACAACCTCCGTGATGGGCGCACTCAAGCGCAATTTCGGTCCGGAATGCGATCTTGGAAAGGATCTAGGCTTTTTTATATGTGGGGGGAGAGGAAAACATTCACGTAAGACTCCCGAAGAACTGCAAAAGATTGCCAACCGGACCGGATTGGACGGGGACGCGCTCGTACGTACGAGTCGATTGGTCGCCAGAGTTGACAACAACGCCGTTCAGGACGGATTCAATTTGTACTTGCATGATTTTATCCTATCCATCGATGGTCAATGGGTGATTGTGCAACAGGGCATGAACGCCGACACCCGAACTGCAAGGCGATACCATTGGAAATCAGATGGATTGCGTTCGTTTGTCGATCAACCCCATCAAGCTGTCGTTGGGAAAAATCAAGGTATCATCACCAATCTTACCGATCGGCAGGCTTTACAGGCGAGGACCGCCATGGTGCAGTTGTTCCAATCACCCCTGACAAGCTTGATGCGTGAGCTTCGGGCACTGCAACATCTTGAAATGCCCAAACATCACGATATCCGCCCCAGCGATGTGCTGCTTAGAAGACTCGAAAAAATCCTCAGGTATGCTCAAGATACCCAACCATCCGATTTCGAATCTTTGCTATTGGTCCCCGGTCTGGGGCCCGCGGCAGTATCCGCTCTGGCGCTGCTTTGTGAAGTGATGTTTGCACACCGGTCGAGATTTCGTGATCCTGCCAGGTTCGCCTTTGCACATGGCGGCAAGGACGGCCATCCTTTTCCGGTTCGACTCGACATCTATGATCATTCCATTCGGGTTTTACACGACGCCATACGGCGGGCCCGGCTCAACCAACCCGAAAAGCTCCAGGCGCTGAAACGTTTGGATCGAAATTTTCGAGCAATCCAGTAAAAATAGCCTTATCTGGGAGTGTTGTTGAGCAAAAATCGAATCAACAACTCTTCGTCAGAAGGCTCGTGGGAGGAGGATTTGGTGTTTGGCGCTTCAACCTGTGCGGCTGCCGCCGGTGGATGCTTCCGGCTGGAAGCCGGTGTAGGTTCTCCTGAAGATACCGTGGGAGGAGCTTTCGGCTTCGTCAAAAGAATGGGTTCTTCGGAAACCACGGCAGGTTTGGGAGCACTATCGGGAGGCGCCGTCGGCAATGTGCTCGGGGCAGAGAGAATCTCGGCGATAAAGCCCTCCTGCACCTTGTAGGCCACGTCTTGACAAATGACCGAATCACGGTAGCGCTCGGCACACACGGATTGCAGTTGCTGATCTGTCTTGACGGTACCAAGCAAACCGGCCTTGTCATCATCCCCACCTTCTACTTTCACAAACCGAACCGCTTCAATCAGCTTGAAGCTGCGGCCATCGGCCTTGATGGTCATGACATTGGAGTCAAAATCGATCTTGTCTTCCTCCATCCAGATATCCAACGTCTTCTGTCCGATAAAGAGATATCGTCCCATGAATCGATCGCACTCCGGCTCGTTACCGTCTCAAAAACCCGTCTTTTGAAACTTCGTTAAATGTAGTTGGTTGCATCTCTTTAACATAAATCCCCGGTCTCAACAGCCAAACGAAAGTTTGCATCGCAGATCAGCTAGCTGATTTGATAAGACAAATGTACACTTCGATCTTCGATCAAGTCAAGATCGTTTGGTAGGATTGATTGACACAATCGACCGGTCGTCAATCTTTACAATCCAAGCCCCTCGAGCGGTTCCTGGTTCCACTCGGTGCCGTTGCCTGCGGCTGAGTAAGAAAAATCGGCTCCGTTTAGAGAATAGAATGAAGAATACACATCATGAGCGACAGACAAGACTGTCATTCCCGCACCGAACACCTCTAAGACCATACTGCGAAAGCCCGTCTCGAAACCTTGGTTATCCAAAGCATTGCTGCAATCGTCGGCGAAAACAAATCCGCCTTTCTCAATATACTCTAAAAGAGCATCTTTTTCGATCGGGCTCATCGAGAACGCATTGTGACCGGTGACATAAAGCATGTTGACAGTGGAAAGATCCGTAATACCCAAATCTGCAAAACCGAGATTGGTGGCCGCCACGGGTGTCAGAGCATTGATGCGGGATACCAGGTTGTCCAATGATCCCGGATCCGGATTGTAGTCACCATTATGCCGCGCTTGCATGATGTTGACTGCGCCCGAACCCATCGAGGCGTAGACTGCCAAGTTGATTCCAATCTCGTATGAGTTGTCGATGGTGACCGTGCTGGCATAATTTTCCCATCCGCAGCCATAGTCGTTGTCGCTGTAAATAATCGATGCCGGCAACAGGCAATCTTCGTCGATTTCACCGTTGCAGTTGTCATCTATGTCATTGTGGCAGACTTCATCCATTCCAGGGTTGACCGCTGCATTGTCGTCATCACAATCGGTGTTGTCCTCGACATAACCATCGGGTGGGGGCTCGTTATCACAGAACAAGGTTGGTTCAGCCGAAGCATCTCCAAACCCGTCCCCGTCGTTGTCCGGGTAGTATTTGATACCATCGAAATAAATCCAGAAATTGAGCTCGGCGTGAGACTCGTTGGGATAGCCGGCAAGAGCCAACCAGTCTTCAATGCGGATTTGATCCCCGTTGTGGAAGGCCAAATCATAGACCCGCGCGCGAAGATCGAACTTACCTTGATCATGACAGACAACCTCGAAACATTGCTCGGCAGTCGCCTGCCGACCCGGACCAACCGGGCTGACTTCGCAACCTTCCTCGGCCAGAAGCTCGAATTCCAGGGGATCCTTGTCCACATCACTGCCCTCCAAGCACACGACCGCGATACCACCGCATACAAACTTGGAGTCTTCAAACCATACGTCATCGAGCGCCGGTTCATGGTTGATCGCCGCAATCACATCAATGGCGCCCTTGTCGTGCCCGAGGCACTGGATCAACAAGAAAACCTCTGTGGTGGAGGACTCCAACACCAACACATTTTTTTTCCACGCCGGTGCACAGGTCTTCGAGTTGGCGCCGTCCGCCCCGAGAGGCTGGGCATGGACATCATAACAGCCCGCCTCGAGCATTTTGAATAGATCGGCAAACACATGCTCGCTGTCTGCATCCAGAGGATTATCTTGAAGCTCTGGAATATTGCCGGGAATAATCTGATCCTCGAGCGGTCGGTCGATGACGATGGCGCCTTCGGTATCACCGCAGGGTGTGAGCGTAAATCGAATCGCTTCGATATCCGAATTCACATCAACATAGGTTCTGACCTGTAAGAGCGACTCATTGACTCCCGGTACGATTTGATCCTCGCCTGCCCCGGAGCATGCGCCCAAAAAACAACCCACGACCAACAATGAGATAAGGCCTCTCATGTTAACTCCCTCTTTGACAATGCAACTGTGTTTTGACGGCCTGACGAGATCGATCATCTCCCCCCTTGGACCGTCATCCAATCCGAAACCGATTTCTCTCACTTAAGACACCCCTCAATCAGAGCAAATACCATCACCCCCTTTCCGTTCCGTGGCGGCAGATCCCAAACCCCTGACCGAAACATACAGAAACTTCTTCCCTGCGCCGATCCGAACTGGTATAGTCTCTTCGATATTGTTTGCGCGAAAGCATACCTAGGATCCAACCCGAAGGTCAATACAAAAAAACCATGATCCATCGACCAACCTTGATTATCATTCTCGTCATTGAGCTGATTGACGAACTTATCGGCGGCGCAATGGACGCCGCCTGGCCGATCATCAAACAGGAGCTGAATCTATCCTACAGCCAAATCGGGATCTGCATGGGGATTCCGGCCATCGTCGGCGGCCTACTCGATCCTTTCGTCAGTCTCTATGGCGATATCGGAAACCGGAGACGCATCATCCTTATCGGAGGACTGTTTTTCGTAGGCGCGCTGTTAGCCCGCAGCCTGAGCCCTTCTTTTTTTCTGTTGTTAATATCTTTGATTGCTTTCTATCCGGCCTCGGGTGCATTTGTAAATCTCTCCCAGGCCAACCTCATGGATCTTCAACCCCACAGGCGTGAAAACAACATGGCGGCTTGGGCGCTTTGCGGATCATTGGGAATGCTCCTAGGCCCGTTGGTGTTGAGCGGTCTTACTTCTGTGGGTGGAAGCTGGCGCTATTTCTTTTTCACCGCGGCCGCAATGTCATTGTGTATCGCGGTCTGGCAATGGCGCATCACTCCCGATACCAGACCCAAACCCGCGTCATTTCATCAAATAAAAAAGATGGTTGCGGATGCATGCAGGACTCAGGGGGTCGTGAGATGGCTCGTGTTGATTCAGGCCGGAGATCTGATGATCGACGTTTTGGTCGGCTTTTTGGCGCTCTACTTCGTCGAGGTCGGACATGCCTCCCCGGCGCAAGCCGGCCTTGCGGTTGCGGTGTGGACCGGAGTCGGTTTGGCAGGAGACCTACTGCTGCTGCCGTTACTCAAAAAAATGAGTGGCTTACGATATTTGCGAATCAGTGCGGTGATCGTATTGGGACTGTTTCCAGCCTTTTTGATGACGCCTTGGTTTTGGCTCAAACTTGTCTTGATCGGGTTATTGGGCTTTTTCAATTCGGGTTGGTACGCCATCATAAAAGCTCAACTGTATGAAGCTCTCCCGGAACAAAGCGCGACCGCATTGGCTCTATTTAATGTTTCTTGCCTCATCGGAGGCCTCATACCCATAGCCCTCGGGCTTATCGCTGAAATCTTCAGTCTCAGCGTAAGCATGTGGCTTCTTTTACTCGGCCCGGTAATATTGCTCTTTGGAATAAAATCGCCTATCTATAATCGCACTCTCTCCGGTCCAAAATAGATTTTCAGATAGATAAAAAATCGACATTTGACAATCCAGTGCCGATTGTCCAAAATCCCCAGCATGTCAGGAACAAATACAATCAGTTACACCAAGAAAGGATTGCCATGAGCATTTCACGTACACATGGAAGATCGCCCGGACAAATGCGCCCGGTTGACATCCGCTTGGGGGTTCAGAAAGATCCGTATGGATCCGTTCAGATCTCCTACGGCGACACGGTCGTATTGTGTGCTGCCTCGGTTACAGAGGGAGTCCCACCCTGGATGCAGTCTAGCGAGAATCCCCATGGTTGGATAACCAGTGAGTATGCCATGCTGCCTGGTTCTTCATCTCAACGGATATCCAGACAAGCCAAGGGCCGCTCCAAAGAGATTCAACGCTTGATCGGTCGAAGTCTCAGGGCGGCATTCGATTTGAGCGCCCTGGGTCCGAGAACCATCACGGTGGATTGTGATGTCTTGCAAGCCGATGGCGGAACCCGTACCGCATCTATCACAGGGGGATTTCTGGCAGTCCAGCTCGCGGTTCAAAAGCTCCAAGATAAAGGCATCATCGGTACATCCCCGGTGCGCAGCCCCATTTGTGCCGTATCTTGCGCTCTGATCGACGGAGAAGTGCTCTTGGATCCGGATTACTCCGAAGATTCGCGCGCGGATGTAGACACCAACCTGGTGCTTACCAAGGATCGGATCGTCGAAATCCAAGCAACCGCGGAAAATCAGCCCTTTGAGCGCCGGATACTCGACAGCATGCTCGAGCTGGCTTTTGGGGTTACTCCATATCTTTTTCAATGCATGTACAGCGCCGTCTCGAGTTGATGCATGCTGAAGATCTAAAAATATAGTTTCAATTCCGTATAAAAAACGTATGGATACAATCCAAATTCGCTTTTGATTGCAAGATCGATCTTGGAGACGATCCTGGGCCGCCGTCCGATTGGAAGCATGGCTCCGAACAACAAGTCCGACTCATCGGATATCGATAAAACCATACCCGGCTGCAACAGACTGGATCCGTCGGAAAATGATACAATCCAGGCAAAGTTGCTCTGTAAAATGGGTAAAATCTCATAACCCACCACAGCGCCTAAAAGATGTCTGCCCAAATGAAAACTCGATGCATTCACCATACGCAAGAACCCCGCTTCGAGGTTTTCAAGATCCCCTGCCCCATTGATAAAATATTCCAACTCCACATGCAGATCGTTGGAAAATCGATATCCAGTCCCCAATACGATCGATGCATGATCAGGAATCTCAGCTTCATCACTCCCGGAAGTGAGTTTTTTATCTACGGAGCGTCGAAATACGGATCCCTCGGCCCGCAACGCCACCTCATACAACTCTCCCGAAAACGCCAACCCGGCCTGCCAACCTCCATATACTTTGCCGGTCTGCACGGCGATATCCCAATCGTATAAATTGGTAAAAAACCGCACCAACCAGGATGATCCGTACACAGAGGCATCCAGAGCGGCATCCGAATCAAATCCAGAGGAGAAATTCATGGATCTTCCCAAAACCATCACCAGGTTCAACCCCGAAAAATCTCCCAACGACCAATCGAGGCGGGCTGCATCCACACCAGCCTTGTAATCTCTATCAAACCGGCGGGGATCGAACGCCAAATACACGTCCAAGGGGTTCCAAAAATAGGCCTTCCCGAAAGATATAGCCTGCCGACCAATGGTAAGATCGGCAAACGGCAACATCAACTTTACATTGCATCGATCCAGCCACATCAATATGCGTGTATCCCGATCATGAGACCAATCCAGGCTTGCATCCCATACTTGGTACCGTGTCAATCCACCCGAAGCGCCGAGAAGACCCATGGGGTTGGCATCTTGACCCTGTTGGGTTGAAAAATCGACCTCCATCACACCATGCAGCTCATAGGTAATCCAGTCCGAAGGCATGCCCCCTAAAGTAATCCTCAACAAGGTTTGAGATATCCCGTCCATCCGGTTATCCGGGCCGAACAGCAGCGGATTGTCGTAATTACGGGTCAATGCGGTGATGGTGCGTACACTACCATCCAATCCAATGATCTTTCGAGAATCCCCAAAGATGGCACTGGATGATCTAGGCCAAAGGAAAAGCAGCCCCAAACCGATATATATGCCGAGCTTATTTTTGGTCCGCCATGAAAACATCCGGGCTCCCATTGCTGTCGATCATCCCGTCACGAAACAAAATCAATCTTTTGGATCGTCTCATGACCTTTCGATCGTGAGTGGAAAACAAAAACGTGACCCCGTTTTCCTCATTGAGCCGAACCATGAGATCCAGCAGGCTTTCCGCTGTCTGCGAATCCACATTGGCAGTGGGTTCGTCGGCCAAGACCAAAGCGGGTTGTGAGGCGATCGCTCTAGCGATTGCAACCCGTTGCTGCTGTCCACCGGAAAGCTCACGGGGAAAGCGGTTTTCCATGCCTTTGAGCCCCACTTGCTCGAGCAAATGCATGATTCTTTGCTTTCGCTCGGATGCCGATACCCCCTGAAGCATGAGAACATATTCTGCATTCTCATAGGCAGTCAAAACGGGAACCAAGTTGTAGGCTTGAAAAACAAAACCCAATCGACGCAATCGCAAGCGGCTCAACTCGGAGCGATCCATACGGGTCACTTCTTTACCGTCCACCCACACCCTGCCCGATGAGGGTCGATCCAGACCACTTACCATATTGAGCAATGTCGTTTTTCCTGATCCAGATGGTCCCGCCAATGCGACGAAATCCGCCGGGTTCAGCGCCAGGCTCACGCCCCTGAGAGCATGTACTACCACTTCTCCCTGACCATAGTTCTTTTCGATACCTTCAAGCTTGACAATCGGTTCCATAGCTCTCCTCAACGCAGCAACTCACTTAACGATATTGTATTCACTTTGCTCATTGGATACAGGCCGATGAGAATGATGGCGGTAAAAACCACGCCTCCCAACCATCCAAGCAACCCGACGGTCACTTCGGGATACACGATGGGATCGATACCAAAACCCGATACAGAGAGCCCCTCTTCCATCAAGCTGCTCATATCCAATCCGACCCCGGCAATCCACCAGGACAGCGCACCTCCCAGGATCAACCCCAACATACAACCCAAACATCCCAGCATAGCGGTCTCCAGCATGATTTGGATCTTCAGCTTGGAAGGGGGTGTGCCGAGAGCCAGCAACACGGCGAACTCTCTCTTGCGCTCCAAAACCGACATGAGAATCGTGTTGAAAATAGTAAACATGATCAAAAACAATAAAATGCCTTGAAAGATGAAATTGGATCCACCATCGATTTTGATGTACGAAGCCAACTCGGGCATAATCTGCCTCCACGAGTGTACCGAAAGCTTGGGCTCTCTGATTTCGGTTTTCAACCTCGATAGGGTAGCTGCCTCGAGTCCGGCATCTTTGAGAATCACACCCAGTTGGGTTGCCTGGTTGTCTTTTAACCCATAAATCTTTCTGGCGGTCTCGATGGGTATTTGGATCATGCTTCCATCCATTTCGGGGGTTCCGAGTTTGAAGATGCCTTTGACACGCAACAACTCCTCCACCAAATCTCCATGGACATTTGTCGTGGTCAATACGAGCTTTTTGTTCAACGCGAGCCGCAAATCGAATTCTTCCACCAACCAGTCGGTAGATAGATGCAAGGCGTCAAAAAGGGGCTCGAGCCAGATCGCAAGCTTTTGCGCTTGTCCCTTTTTTCCAAGCCGCAACTGCTTGGCAAGCTCACGCCCGATATACACTTTGTTGCGATCACCGGCATGCAGATACGAGCCGGCCACAACTTTCTCGGCCAGAGGAGAAGTCTGTTTTTCTATCGACGGTTCCACTCCGATAACCATGACGCCCAGGGCTCCTGATCCTGATTTAATCACCCCCTGCCCCATCACCAAGATTTTGGTACGCTCGACTCCCGGAAGGTGCTCAATGCGAGATCGCAGAGTCG
Source organism: Myxococcota bacterium (assembly GCA_041560255.1). GTDB lineage: Bacteria > Myxococcota > B64-G9 > B64-G9 > B64-G9 > JBFFBT01. The sequence continues at coordinate 10,467 of JBFFBT010000160.1, forward strand.
ACATCCCATCGATCGTCAAATCGATTGCCGGCGCGTCGCGATAGCTCGGATGCTCGATGGTGATATGCCCACCCAACATCCTGACCGCATCATCGGTCATCTTGGCATAGATGCCCTCCGCAAAAGAGATGAAAAAAACCGCCAACATCAAACCCAAAGAAATCGACGTCGTGGTGATAATGGTTCTTCTTCGGTTTCGCCAGATGCTTCGCCACGCGAGTTTCGAAAGCAACATCATAACATGCGCCTCCCAACCATGGAGATTCGGCCCTCGGCTTTACACGTGGTTCATGGCGCGCACCGGGTCCAATCTGGCTGCCTTGGCGGCAGGATACACAGACGCTCCCACGCATACACCGGTCATAATGAGCACCGGCATGAGCACTACGCGTAAGTTGACCGTTGCGCTCCATATGGGGTTGAATGCTATGCCCGTGAAGCTGATATCTCCGGCGCCGAAAATACTCAAATCAATACCATGGCTTTGCAAATACAAAGATGTGCTCAGTCCGATCACCAATCCCGATACAACCGCTACCAGGGCCATTACCAATGCCTCTGTGCAAACATCCTTCAAAATTCGATATGGGGTTGCTCCCAGGGCTTTCAGTATTCCGAACTCCCGAATGCGCTCGTAGGTCGCCATCAACATGGTGTTCATCACACCCAATGCAGCCGCCAAAAAGAAAATAGCGCCGAAGATCCACAATCCCCCATCGAACATCTCCAACATGCCGGCCAATTGCGGCATGAGCTGCCTCCATGTACTGACTTGCCTGCCCGGGTGATCATCCGCCATGACGGCGGCAATGTGCTGCGCTGTCATATTACCCTTGGCATTCAACGCAACCTCATGCACCCTGGATCCGGAGACAAACAACCGTTCGAAATCCTCGGCATGCAGTATGGCCGCGCTTCTATCTACATCTTCACCGGCCGATTTGAGTATTCCGCTCACGCGATACAACTCATTGCCCAAGCTGCCGTCCGCAGCCTGCACCACAGCCACCAGCTCGGTACCGACGGTTGCATTGAGGGATTTGGCCAGTTTACTCCCCAGGACGATCTGTCCCTCGGGCGAATCCGGCAAATAGTTCCCCGAGCGCACGTGATGCGCCAAATCAAAAGCGCTCTTTTCATCTTCGGGGATTACTCCCCAAAAATTGGCTCCGGCGGATTTGTTGCCCGATGAGATCAAGCCGAATCCATACGATCTAGCCGCCGCATGAACCCCGGCAGAACGCGCCTTTTGCATGACGCTGCGGGGATCATCCACCACTTTGTAAAAAGATCGATCCGCTCGGTACTCCTGGTGATGTACCTGGGCGTCCCCAACCACCAATTGGGTCGCGTTTCGTACCATATCTACAGCCATTCCATCCATGAGACCGAACGAGATGATCAACAATGCCGTATTGATCCCCACGGCCGCGATGGTTATCCATGTGCGCGAGCCGTTACGCCAGATGTTGCGCCAGGCATATATGATGCTTTTCATGAATCCAGATTCCTAGCGTTGCAGATTGCGGATGGAAAATACATCGTCTTTGATCTCGAGATCAAACCGAATTTCATCCAGCTCCACTTCGGTAACTTCTTGGGGTTTGTCGGCCGGCACTACCCGCATGACGGCCGGCAGACTTCGATCACCAAACTTTTTCACTTCGGCGTAGGTCAAGGTGCGGGCGAGCTCCAAATCCTCATCAAAATAACGTACCCAATTGGGTTGGTATCCTTCAACTTTTACTTGAACGATCACTTTTCCCCAGACTACTGCGGCATTTTTCTTGGGCGTACAGGTGACTTCGATCACCCGCTGCCCATCCCGCAGGCCCTGAAAGCCTACCTCGAGATCGTAATCTTCGGCCATACGACTTTCTTTTACCAAATCGTCGTTGGTAAAATGACTTCCCATCCAGGAGTTGCCCATCATCGATGATGGAATCTTGATGATCTTTTTCACTTTCGGCAGATAATTCCACAGATTGTCGTCGGACATCAATGTCGCCGTGCCTTTCTCCTTTTTGGGCGAAAGAATACGCACCAATGATTTTTTCTTTCCCTTGGTCCACATCTCGAAACTCATCTCCCGGCTCCAATGCGCCGTGCGGACCCGCATGGTCATCTTGGCATGCGAAGATCCACCCCGATACAAGTCGTCGACTTTGTCCAAGATCTGTTTCGGACTGATTGTCGAGTCGGGTTCCTCGGCCCGGGCGGACACTGCCGTAAGAAATAAGGAAATCGTCAATCCAATCAACGCTTGCATGGTTTCTCCCTCTCTCTTTTCATCTATCAATATCCGCTTTGAGTTGATTCGGTTACAGAAAAAATCGAATTTCGTCCAAAAAAAGCCCTGGTATTGGTTTGTGGTTCTACCTGGACTCCAGTGATACTACGCGCCGGCCCAATGCATAGGCTTCGTCCAACCCTCCCGGAATATCTCGGATGGCGCCTTTTTTATCCACTTGTTTAAAAAACAATCCACCTTCGTAATGCATCCCCAAGGCATCAAAGAAGTACTTGGCCGTAAGCTCCACTCCCTCGAACAATTTCTTTCCCTTCGTGGCCCCGACCGCTATCAAGTAACCCTTCTTGTCGTGCGCCTGCGGTTTGCGTGCGTTTGGGTCGATCATCCGGCGCGCCCACCTGGATTGGCTTCGATCTACTAGGGCTTTGAGTTGGGACGGAAAGCTATAGAAAAAGATGGGTGTGGATACAATGATCCTGTCGGCATTGTCGAGCATGGGATACAAATCCTGCATGACATCCTGCATGACGCATTCGCCGCTTCGATCGCACCCCCCGCAACCCCGGCAACCCGTGATGTCGTAATCCGAGGGCCTCAACACCGACACCGAGCAACCTGATTCCCGCACAGCATCCAAAGCTCGATCGAGCAACAAATCACTGTTTCCTTTTTTTCGAGGACTGCCATAAATACCTAGAACGTTCATCGCACCACCAA
>JBFFBT010000161.1:0-13434 GCA_041560255.1 Myxococcota bacterium
CTTAAAGCATGCCAGAATGACATTGTTTCCAAAAGCCACAAAAAGTTAAATCCCGGCTCAATCAAATATATGCACACATTTTGTTGTAGTCAGCTAATTTCGTGCGCTCTCAATACATCGTTACATGCAACGTTGGGGGTAACTTAGTTTCGCTCAGGATTGTGACTACCGATTAATAACTGGGGCTATAACGCTAGGCTTGCGACCCGAGGCCGGCTAAAGAGCACGATCCATAATGGTGTTGATGCGTTTTACGAACTTGGCCGGGGATTCGATTTCCATCCCTTCGATCAACATGGCCTGTTCGAACAATAGGTAACCAATATCTGAAAACAGGTTATCATCTTCGAGCTTGTCGAGTTTTTTCACGATAGGGTGATCGGGGTTGATTTCCAATATGGGTTTGAGCTCCGGCGCATTCTGCCCCAGGGTTTTCAATATACTTTGCATATGCACGGTGGGATCTTTGTCATCCACAACAATACAGGCGGGCGATGCGCTGAGCCGATAACTGGTTCTGACATCTTTTACCTTATCATCAAGAACCTTTTTCAATCGTTCCAGCAACGATATCGAATCCGATTTTGTTTGGGTATCCTCATCGGTCTTGAGATCTTGATCTCCTTCCGCCCGGTTGACCGATTTGAACTCGAATTCTTTGTATTTACCAACCATCGGCACGACAATTTCGTCGATTTCGTCACCCATCAACAACACTTCGATGCCTTTGTCTCGATAGGCCTCCAACAGAGGCGAATCCTTGAGGTGGCGTTCGTTCGAACCGGTTATATAGTAGATGGATTTCTGTTTTTCCTGCATGCGCCCGCAATACGCCGCCAAGCTGGTCCAACCCTCCGCGTGGGTGGTGCGAAAGCGGACCAGCTCGAGAAGCTTTTCTCTGTTGAGATAATCACCATAAAGGCCTTCTTTCATGGGTCTTTGGAACTCAGACCAAAAACGTGCATATTTTTCCTCATCTTCAGAGAGTTTCTCGAGCTCATCCAATATCTTTTTTACCGAAGTGTTGCAGATTTTTTCAAGCAAAGCATTTTTTTGAAGCACTTCCCGGCTCACATTCAAAGGGAGATCTTCCGAATCGATCACGCCCTGGACGAACCTCAACCAAACCGGGAGAAGATCTTTCTCGCTGTCGGTGATGAAAACCCTTTTTATGTACAACCTCACTCCGGGACGATGGTTTGCGTAATAAAGATCCATCGGGGCTTTTGAAGGTATGAAAAACAAAGTTGTATACTCGAAGTTGCCCTCGGCTTGGGTATGGATGGTCAAAAAAGGATCTTCATTGTCATGGGTCAAGGATTTGTAGAAATCATGGTATTCCTTGTCCGTAAGCTCCCTTTTGGGACGCCTCCACAACGCCGTACCATCGTTGAGTCTCGACTCCTTGGCTTCTTTGATTTCTTGCTTGTCGACACCCTCTCCTTCGAAGCGGGTCTCATGATAATGCAACTTGATCGGGAAAAAGATATGGTTGGAGTACTTTTTGATGATAGTCTCGATGCTCCAACGATTGGCGTACTCCCGGCCGGCTTCATTGAGGCGGAGCAACACGGTGGTTCCGTGGCTTTCCCGGTCGGATTCAATCAGATCATACTCTCCTTTGCCGTTGGAAGACCAACACCAGGAGGTATCCTCCAGAGCCTTGCGGGTTATCACTTCGACAAAATCCGCGACCATGAAACAGGAATAAAAGCCGACTCCAAACTGACCGATCAGGTTCGAATCGGCCCGATTTTCGCGGTTCATTTGCTCTAAAAACTTCCGGGTTCCCGATCGAGCGATAGTGCCTAGTTGTTCGATCAGATCTTCCCGATCCATGCCGATACCGTTATCCCGGATCGATATGGTTTTTGTGTCCGGATCGAATTCAATATCGATAACCGGATCGAGTTCCAGCTGCTTGTAGCGTTCATCCACCAATGTCAGATGTTTCAACTTATCGAGCGCATCCGAAGCATTGGATACCAACTCTCTCAAAAACACCTCCTGGTTGGAGTAGAGAGAATGAACGATCAATTGAAGCAGCTGATTGACCTCGGTTTCAAACTTGTGCTTGGTCAAGGTTTCACCCTCCTGAAAGAAATATGTACATGCACGTCACTACATCGATCGGAATTTTTGTCCGATCGGCTTGACATAGTTTGAAAATACTTTTTTTTCACCGACTGATTCGAACATAATCCGTAATTTGGTTTTTTCACCCGCACATTGGGCCTCGATCACCTCGCCTCGACCAAAGGAGGCATGCTCCACCATCGTACCCACCCAAGATCGCGTACTCCTCGGACGTTGGTCTTCCCAACCCAGTTGAGAGTATTCTTCGTCATAATCGACGACGATTTCATCATGGCTGTCCAAAGCAAATTCCGAATCATCGGCATCAAAAATATCTTCATCCCAACGGCTCTCGAGTCGAGCATCTCCCATCCAATCCTTGTCTATGGCATCAGTCTCGGCCAAATCGGCAAGAAACCTCGACGGAGGATTTTGATCCCACTTTCCAAATATGGTCCTGCTGCGCGCGCAGCTTAGGTGCAATCTTTTTCTTGCCCGGGTCATGCCGACATAACACAATCTGCGTTCCTCTTCCACCCCTCCATGATGCGCGCCTTCGACAAAATCGAATTCCAGCGCCCGGCGATAGGGCAGCAACCCCTCTTCCATGCCGATTACGAAAACCTGATCGAACTCCAATCCCTTGGCTGCATGCAGGGTCATCAGGTTGACCAAATCATTGGCATCATCCAGGTTTTCTATATCCGATACCAACGAGACATGTTGTAAAAATCCATCCAGAGATGCATCTTGGCTGAGCGTATGATACTCCATTGCGGCCGTTTGCAATTCTTGTAGATTTTCAATGCGCTTGATGGCCGAATCGGGCTCTTGACGACCCAGGTAGTCCACATAACCCGTCACATCCAGGATCCGCCGGATCAATACGTCCACCGGCTGTTCGGAAATATTTTTACTCACTTCTTCTATGATTTTACGGAATCGAAGCACTTTGGACAACTCACTCGTTCGGCAAACCCCGCCAAGCAGCTCAGGTGTCAATATCTCGTACATACAAAGTCTGTGTTGTGCGGCCAGATCCATGAGGCGTTGTTTGGTAACAGCCCCGATACCCCTTGGAGGCACATTGATGATCCTGATGAGATCGAGATCGCTTTTCGGATTGTTGATGAGCCTCAAGTACGCCAGCAAATCGCGTATTTCGGCGCGATCATAAAACCGGGTTCCGCCTACGATGCGATAAGGCAGACCATAGAGCCGAAAAGCTTCTTCCAACACTCGACTCTGCGCATTAATCCGATACAACACGGCCGTATTCGACAACGATCCGGCTTGATTTGCCTGCGACAAAATCTCGCGGGCCACGAAATGGGACTCTTCACGCTCGTCCTCGAGACATCGCACGATGACCGGATCTCCCAACCCATCATTGGTCCAAAGGGTTTTTTCGTGCCGGTTTCGATTTCGGGATATGATGCTGCCCGCAGCCTTGAGAATGGATCCGGTCGAACGATAGTTTCTTTCCAACTTCACAACCCTGGCTGAAGGATAATCTCTTTGAAATCCTAAAATATGAGAAACATCGGCATCCCGCCAGGTATAGATCGATTGATCGTCGTCACCCACCACGCAAAGATTGGCGTTCATAGGGCATAAAAGCTGAAGTATCCGGTATTGGGCCCGATCGGTATCCTGAAACTCGTCCACCAAAATATGATGAAATCTCTGCCGGTATCGCATCAAGACTTCGGGTTGTTGTGCGAACAACTCATATGTACGATGGATCAAGTCCGAAAAATCAAACGCATTGGCCTGCTCTAATTTTTGTTGATAGCGAAAATAGAATGCTTTTTCTATGGTTCGGCCGTTCGACTCGTCCGGGTTTTGCAACCGGTGTTTCGCTTTTTCCACATAACGAAGCATTCTATCGACCGGGTATTGATCCTTGCTCACATCCATCTCTCGAAGCACCTGAGATCCGAGACGCTGGGAGTCGTCCTCGTCGTAAATGACAAAATTTTTGTCCCATCCTCCCAACAATGCGGCGTGTTCTTTCAATACCCGCACACCAAATGCGTGGAACGTGGAGATCCAAATGCCGCGCGCATGACCCACCAACCTTTCGACCCGTTCTTTCATTTCGAGAGCGGCTTTGTTGGTGAAGGTGACCGCCAAGATATTCGTGGGCCTAACCTGATGGTTGCAGATCAAGTTTGCAATCCGATACGTAATGACGCGGGTCTTGCCGCTACCGGCTCCCGCCAGCACCAAAAGAGGCCCGTCTGCATGCAAAACGGCCTCTCGTTGTTCTGCATTCAATTCTTCATTGAGATCCATGCCGATTCAAATCCGTACCAAGCCTTTATAATGAACTATCGTATGCTTTTTATTGGCTTTCAGGCTCAATCAAGTTTTCCCATCTGGCCCGATGTTTTTCTTGCTCAACCGCGGTTTTCATCGCGTCGATTTTTTGCTGCATTTCTTCTTTGCGATAACCTCCGACCAACAATTGTTCGTAGATCCGACGAGCCTCAATCCAATTTCCCATGTTTTCTTCCGTTATGGCCAACATATGCAGAGATTCCAGGTTGGAAGGCGAAATCATGGATGCCTGCCGGTAATGCTTGCGCGCTTCGAACAATCTCCCCTTGGCGCTTTGTATTTTACCCGCCAACATGCTCAACCGGCTTTGGCTGTAATCATCCGAGCGACTGAAGGTACGTAACCGGTCGGCAATCTTCTCGGCTTCGACGATGCGATTTTCAGACAAGTACAGATCGACGATTCGGTAAGACAATTGTGTGCTTTCAGGCACATGGGATAACCCTTCCAACCAAACCTCTTCCGCCTGTTTCCGTTGGTTTTGGGCGTAATACACCAACCCTGCTTTGTAATAGCCTTTATCATGTAATGGATCCATCTCGATGGTCTGTTTGGCCAACCCCAACACATCTTCCATGCGGCCTTCCATCCAAGCAAGCTCTCCCAAAAGATCCAAGGCGGACAACAAAGACGAATCGAGCTCCAAGGCTCTGCGGGCGGCCTTTTTGGCCGCCTGAATTTCCTTCTTTCGGGTAAGCAAAACGGCCAATTGCATCGAAGCTTGCGCGTTATTCGGTGTGGCCCGAATCGCCATTTCGGGACTTTTGGTAAGGCGAAAGATCTCTTCGATCACCTCAGGGAGCACTTTTTGATCGAGATGTATTGCAGATCGATATTCGAGCATTGCTTGGTCCTCGTATCCGCCCAAATACAATGCCCGGCCCGAAAGCCAATGGGGCAACGACATGGTTGGGTTTAGGTACTGGGCTCGATTGAGCCAGTGGATGGCGGGTTGCAACTTGGGTGGTTTTTCCTGAAGATACAGCTTACCCAACAACAAGGGAGTCATGAAATCTGCAGGATGACTGCGCATAATCTCACAAGCCGCCATACCGAAAGCGTTGTTCGAGCAAGGTTCGGTCGGATTCACATTGGCGTGCCGCATGAGGTTGTCGGTCATCCGATCGATATTGTTGGAGGCCGCATATGAAAGGCAGGCTCCTCCGATCAACCCGGTCAACCCCAAAAGCACAGGTTGGATCTTGTAGGGTAGTCTGAAGTACCGTTCGAATTTCGTAGGCCTACCCGCATGGGTAAAGGGGCTTACCGCCAATACCCCCAAAACGACGACAAAAGGCAGCGCCACTCCGACAATCTCGAGATTGAAATCCACCAAATTATGAGCCGATACGGCGAATATCCCGGCAAGACACCCCCCCATGGTAAAGGAGTGCTTGGCCCGTCTGAGGGCCATGAGAAAACAAATCACAAATCCAACCACAAACAATCCACCAAACAAGGGACCCCATTCGGTCATGTATTGCAGGACTTGGTTTTCTGCGTGCGAAAACGTACCCTGCAACATGACGCTTTTGTATTTCGGATAGGCCGTGGAAAATGCACCCCGCCCGACACCCACTATCGGATGCTGCGCCATCATCGGCAGGGTACCTTCCCAACCACGTATTTTTGCATCTTCCTCAATGGCTTGCAGGTTTCCGAGCGTACGCAGCTCATTGATGATGGTATCGTAGAACAAATATCCGGCGATCAAAAGAACGCCGGCGGCGACCACTTGTATCATCAATACTTTTCTAAAATCTTTCATGCTCCTGGTCATGGCGAAAACCATAAGAAAAACACATCCGATTCCAAACGCAATCATTCCACCCCGACTCAAGCTCGCGATGAGCGCAGCCCCCGTGATGACCGCCATAAAAGCGTACAGGGCTTTCTCCTGACGATAACGGGATGATAGAGCCAATCCTACAATCAACGGGGTGCACAATCCCGTATATCCCGCCAGGTGGTTTGAATTGACAAAAGTAGAGAAAAACCGCATTTCTCCCTTAAACGCGTAAACCCCGAGAATCGAGTCGGCCATGAACAACTTCGAAAAAAAACCCACCAGGGCGACCACAAACCCGCTCCAGGCAACAGTTTTCAGCAATCTTCTAGCGTGGTGTCGATTGGTATATCGATTGATGACCACCAAAAAGACCAATCCATACACGCTCCATTTGATAAGCTCCACGGCGGTAGCCGGAGGTTGAAGGCTGAGAGAGCGCCAACCAGCCTCATCCCACAGTCCCGTGCCGCCAAGGACAAAATCAAACAGCTCGGCTGACGCGGGGTTCAACAGCCGCACCATAAAAGCAGGCACTGGAATGAGTTGAAACAACGTCAATCCCGACGCGGCCAAGAGCAATGCCCCCATAGGGTACAGTTTCATCGCAGACTTTCTGCGATATCCCGCCACCACCAGAGACAAGAAAGCCACCATCGCAAGAATCCAAACGACAATCAACGACCACAAGTGCACCGACCCTATGGCCAAAGGAGAAAAGAAGATCAACAGAGTCATGGGTAGCTCGACAAACCAATCAAAGCGAGCCGTGGATTGATGATTGGATACATGCAGCATATCGCCGGTCAAACCCTTTTTCCTCCTGCGAATATATGGCATATCCCCCTCCTATGGGATCGGTGTACAGAATCGAGCATCGATCACAAACCATTGGTTGACTTATATACCAAAGATGGTGGTAGTATCCAAGCCTGATCGAGTAGATTTCATACCGAAAGAATCTTCTATCAGGGAGACTCGAGTCATGCAAGCATCCGAGATCAAATCGCTCGTACCCCAGGTCATAGCCATTGCAATCCAAGCGGGCAATACTATCCGGCGGTTTTCCGGCCAAAGCTTGAACATCCGAACCAAATCAGACGACTCTCCGGTGACAGCCGCAGATTGTCAAGCACACGAGATTATCTGCTTGGAGCTCGGCCGCCTACCGATGCGGCTGCCTGCAATATCGGAAGAGTCATACCAAGATACAGATCGCTTGACGCTGGCAAATCCCTCCGATCCGTACTGGCTCATCGATCCGTTGGACGGCACCAAAGAATTTATCAAAGGACTCGGGGATTATACCGTCAACATCGCCCTGATCGAAGACGGCCGGCCCATCATGGGAGTCGTATACGCCCCGGCAACAGACACCTGCTACCATGCCGCCGAAGGTTCGGGCGCTACCAGAATATCTACGGACGGGCACACCACGGCCTTGCTGTCAGTCGAATCCCATCAAGAACCGCTCGTGGCTGTAGCCAGCCGCTCCCACATCAACCCCCAAACCGAAGCCCTGCTGAGAAAATTGCAGGTCAAAAAAACCATAGCGCGCGGAAGCTCCATCAAAATGTGCGCAGTCGCAGAGGGACAAGCACATGTGTATCCGCGTATCGGACCAACCCACCTCTGGGATACCGCCGCCGGAACGATAATTGCAAGAGAGGCGGGTTGTCTGGTCATCGATCTCCAGGGGCGGGATCTTCGCTACGACATCCATCAAGGTATTTTACACACCGGATTTGTGGTCGTGCCGAAAGGAAATCACGCCTTGGTGCATCGGGTGAAATCCATCCTCGAACACATATGACGCCACAGGCGCCGAAGGCATCAAGACAGGATATAACCTTTCGCTCGAAGATACCCCACTATCTCGTCAACACATTGCCGGGGAGTTTTACGGGCTGCGTCCAAGATAATCTCGGCGTCCTCGGGCGTCTCGTAAGGATCCGAAATACCAGTAAAATTAGCAATAGTCCCGGACCTTGCCTTGGCGTACATGCCTTTGGGATCTCTGCTTTCACATACTTCCAACGAAGTGGCCATATGAACCAGGATAAAGCCACCTCGCTTTTCCACCATCGAGCGAACCTGCTTTCGAACCACATCGTAAGGAGCAATGGGAGCACAAAGGGCAATGCCTCCGTTTTTGGTAATTTCGGCGGCCACAAATCCTATTCGGCGAATATTAATATCCCGATCCTCGCGGGAAAATCCCAATTTTTTCGACAAATGTCTCCTTACGATATCTCCGTCTAGAAGCGTAACCTGACGGTCCGCAATTTCGAGCAAGACAATCCGCAAAATCTTTGCCACCGTGGATTTACCCGAACCGGAAAGCCCCGTAAAAAACAACGTAAATCCCTGTTTTTCTCTGGGTGGGTGAGCCTTTCTCACCTCCTCGAGCACATCCTTAAACATATACCAATCCGGAATGGCGGCGCCGGACTCCAGATTGCGAAGCGCTTTTTTCTGCGACAAGCGCATCCATTCGACGCCTGCGGGCACACGATCTACAGGCACAAAGCTGTCCGGTCCTTCCAGATACGCCATCTGCCGGCAACGCACCACCTCGACGCCGATTTCTTGTCGGTACTCCGTATACTGCTCGATAGCCGTAACAATCTTCTCTTCGGTGCGTTTTTCCTCCCAAGATGCCGCATCTCCAACCATCTGATCGAGACCCAAGCTGGCTTCATCCACAAGCATGTATGCACACCCAAAATTTCTGGCTACGATGGCGGTCAACATCATTCTTCGCAGCGCCTCACCCCGCAACATCAACGGCAATACATTAAAAACCACCATATTTCGAGGATATCTGCGCATGATTTTGTGTTGGGATCTCACCTTGTAAAAATGCTCTACGTTCTCGGACCAGGTGGTAGGGACCAGCGAGTTGATCAGCAAACCCGCCCGAAGCTCGGTCGCCGCCCGAAACGTAGCCTCAAACTGCGGCCTGAAGAGGTACTGGTCGGTAAAGAATGCTGCTGTTCTTGCGTGCTGACAGTGATTGATCTCCTCGCGAACCTCTCGAGGCGTTTTACGCAATTCGGAAAAATCAAAATGCACCGGAAGCGACAGGCCGAAAACCCTGCCGCCGACCCGAAAAGGTCTATCCAGAAAACCATCTCCCCATCCACAAGGTCCCATCAAAAGATCCCGGCCGTCTCCGTCCGGCCGTTTTTGCGTATCCGGCCTCCAAACCTCCTCGACTTCGACAAAACCCAACGCGCTACCCTCGGGCTCGCGTAACACCAGTTTGCCACCCCGCGCGAGCCTGCCCGCACACGCCTCGCTTACGTCCAGACTCACCGGGCAAGGCCACAGCAGGCCATCCGACATCCGCATATGCAGCGTCGAGCCCTCGTAATCCTTTCTACCCATGTAACCACAAAGAGGAGCAAATCCACCTTGCAACAACAGCTCGAGATCGCAAACCTGCACCTCGCTCAGCGTCCACGAAGGCAACTCCCCGGCCGATTTGAGCACTTCACGGCGCTGATCCTCATCGGCCATGTTATGAGACATGCCGTTACCGTACGGAACCACGAGTTTGCCACCCATTCAAACCACACTCCTTGCATACGCGCGCCCCCATCATACTACCAACCCCATCCAGCGCCAATCAAATCCATGGTAAATTCAGCTCCGATTCGATAATGTAGTACCAATACAATTGGAGGTATCGCCTTTTGCCGACTTTCATCACCCATATGGTCGTGGGTGCCTCGGCTGCAACGCTCATCCATCCAAGAAGCCTGCCTTCTAGGGTGAGATTTTATCTTTTGACCCTGTTGTGTCCGATTTTACCCGACCTGGACGTCATCGGCTTCTCCTTCGGGATCCCCTACCATCATCCATTCGGGCATCGGGGATTTTTTCACTCTTGGTTTTTCGCATTGATCATAGGCATCGCAGCCGGCATCTTGTATCTGAGAAAAACCCAACCAACCCCCAAGCAAATCTTTCGAATCACCGCCTATTTTGTCGCGATCTCTTCCACCCACGGTCTGCTCGACGCCATGACCGATGGAGGGTTGGGCATCGCCTTGTTTTCACCCTTCGATAACCAACGCTATTTTCTACCCATAAGACCCATTAAAGTATCCCCCATCGGGCTTTCGGGCTTTTTGAGTTACCGGGGAGCCCAAGTGATCCTGAGTGAGATGCTCTGGGTGTGGACACCGTGCCTGGCTTTGGCGGCAGGCGCCGTGCTCATACGGAGAAGAAAATCGTGATGTATACCTCGATTGTCCTCAATGACAAACAATTCAGGAGGCGGAGCCATGAAGACAACCACCCACACTTTGATTGCCATTTGGATGTTATGCGCACCCATCGGTTGCGGCGGAGGCAGTGAGCAGGCCTTGCACTGGCAGGGTTTTTGGTATGACCCCGCGAGTCCTACAGATCGAGGGACTTTTCAAGCCAGCCTGACCACGGACGGATATCGGATCCGGGGTACGATGACTTTTACGGGATTTCAACACACCGATATACGGGTGGACGGAGAAGTCGACGAGCACATTTCGGGCAATCACGATTTCTACACAGACGTCGATCTTACCTCCCCCGAGGGTATCACCATTTCATTTCTCGAGTACGGTACGGGCCTCACCAACGATACCACCATGAGCGGATCGATGACCGACGAGAACCAATCCAAGGATTATTACATCTACACGGTAGCCAAAGGTTTTGACATGCTGCCGATAGCAGGCGCGCTCAAAGCCGAAGTACACAGCTTGAGCTCTTTTGCAGTGACTGACGACGAATCCGTTTGGGTATACGGACGAAAAACCGAACCCGATCCGGACCAACTCCATCGACTCGATGCCCAAGGAACCATCACAAGCAGCCATGATTTGAATCCCATGGGGGCCGTCATGACCTGGGGCGCCGAACAATTGTGGTTTGTGTCCGATGATCCGGAACCAAACACACTGGCCTCCTATCATTGCACCGATCTGTCACAATCGGGACAAGTCAAGCTAGGCGGATTGCCCCTCTTTGAAAAAGTCAACGCCATCGCATACCAAAACGGACATATTTGGGCCACGACAGGCATGGTCAACATGCAGGTCATCTCCATCGATCCGGCTACAGGCGACACCAAATCGAAGTGGAACGGAGAGTACTCGGATTTGTATGCGTTCGCCGCCTGCGGCCAACATTTCATGGCCATCCAATGGGATCGGACCGGTTATTTGGATTCGATCCTGGTATACGACGGCAGCGGAAAGCTTCAACGCAGCTTCGTAGCTCCGCAGGACCAAACCATCAAGCTGACCTGCGACCAAACCCATCTGTACACCACCACACATCAAGGCTGGATCCTCAAGACACCTCTTTCGTCACTTTGAGTAGACAGATAAGAAACGACGATTTTCCGGAAAAGTAAAAAATTTTTATGGATTTTTGGTTGACCTTTTCCATTCTACCGGTCTTATTAGATATGAACTCTTTTTTGTAACCGTTCACCGGGGTAACAGTGGCTCTTGAGATTTCGAGGACTTGTCTGAGCAGGGTTTACAGGCAATCGATTTTTGATGGCTTGTAAACCCTGCGAGTTTCGCAGAAATCGAAAGAGTCGCCGCTACCCCGGTGAACGGTTACACTTTTTCGAACAAGGAGCTTGACATGATGCATACATCCATGAACTATTTGGTATTTCTCGCAATCATAACGGGGTTGGCCTCAACCGGCCATGCCCAACAAGAGCAGGCGCAAGCGCCGGGGATTGAGGCGTTCAGCCGGCATGACGAATTTGAAAGCATCAAGATATCGCCGGACGGAAAGCATCTTGGCGTAATTATTACGACAAATGGACGCAAAACGCTGGCCTTTTTCGATCTTGGCACAAAAAAATTTATTTTCAGCCTCAAGCCGGGCGCGCACGCCATGGTGTACAAATTCGATTGGGTGAACAACGAGCGGGTGGTGGTCGAATTGGCCGGGCAAAAAGGGACTTTGGACGCCCCGCAAAGGTTTGGAGAGCTCTACGCCGTCAATTTCGACGGATCCAAGGCAAGGATGATTGCCGGATACCGGGCAGGCGAAATGCAAGTCGGATCGAACATCAAAAAGTCCGAAGGCGAGCAGGCCTGGGTTGAGTTGTTGGATGTATTGCCGGACGATCCGAGATGGATTTTGGTCAGCTCGACTCCTTGGTCATACTCCCAAGACAAACATCCAAGTGTGTACAAGCTCAACGTGTATTCGGGCATCAAACGCCTGGTCGCCATAAGTCCGGTACCCTTTGCATATTTTGTGGTTGATGCAAAAGGAGATGTTCGAGCAGCGGTGGGTAGGGATGACCATGACAACATCAAGGTCTTTTACAGAGACGATGACAAATGGATCGCCATGGAAAAAGTGAAAGGTTTTTCAAAATCCACCCGCCCGATTGTATTTCTTTCCGACCAACAAAAGCTCTTGGTGTCTCATACCGGCAAAAAGGGTGTTCGTGGAATCCATGCAGTGGATCTCAAGACCGGCGAGAGCAAAAAATTATTTCAACACGACATCGTGGACGCACATGCCGGTCTATGGGAAGATAAAACCCGTTCGTTCTTAGCTGCCGAATATCACCCGGATTATCCCGCGTACGAATACATCAATAAAGAACACCCTCTTTCCGTTTTACTGAAAAATCTCTCGGCCCATTTCAAAAACCAACATGTAAAAATCATGAATTTGACCGACGACCACAAACAAGCCGTTGTTTTTGTATATTCGGACCGAAATCCAGGGCAATATTACCTGGTAAACACAGAAAAGCTCAGCGTCGCGCTCTTGTTGTCGAGACGATCGTGGATCGATCCAAAACAAATGGCCGAATCCACACCGTTTAAATTCGAAGCCGGCGATGGTCTTACGATATATGGCTACATTACCCTTCCTCCAGGGTACAAAAGCGGAAAAATCCCCATGGTTGTGCTACCCCATGGAGGACCTCATTACGAAAGAAACTATTGGGGATATGACAACGAGGTACAATTGCTGGCCAACCAAGGATTTGCGGTGCTGGAGGTCAATTATAGGGGATCGGGTGGATATGGAGAGGAATTTGAGCAGGTAGGCTAGTCGTCCCTGAAAAACTCATAATTGCTTGAAACAAAGGGTTAAAACGTGTAGAGTGCTATGACAGATATTGCAAGAAACATAGAGAAAACCCTCAAAAGGATTGCAAAACATGCGCCCGAAAAAGAGCATTTCAACGA
>JBFFBT010000162.1:0-13379 GCA_041560255.1 Myxococcota bacterium
CTTTGCTCATGAGCATCCTCTGTGGTACTCTACTATTAATTTATAAAACTACCATTTTGGGTAGACATCGTCCAAGAGGTTTTTGTGAGAACGATCCGTATTGCCGCTCTGGGTTGTCTGGTTTTTTGGTCGGCCCCGCCGCATCCTGCCGCCGCCGGGCAGCAGTACGATCGATCGGTTCTTTCCAGGCCTCTGACCGGATTGCTCGAGGAAATCGTTGCCGACCCTTTGTTGCAGGGCGCTTCGGTAGGCGTCGAGGTATATAATCTGGACATTGAAAAAAATGTCTTTTCTCATCAACAGGATAGACTTATCAATCCCGCTTCGGTAACCAAAATGTTTACCACCGCGGCGGCTCTTTGTCTTTTGCACCCCAGCTTCAGATTCAAAACGGAGGTATACGCCACAAGACCCATCGAAAACGGCGCCGTGAAGGGTCCTTTGTATCTCAAAGGATATGGAGATCCATTTTTGGTCAACGAGCAACTCAGTTATCTTGTAAGCAACCTGCATACGTTGGCGGGGGTGCGCAGGATTGATGGACCCATCGTGTTGGATGACTCGTATTTTGATAACCAAGTGGAGGGTCCCGGATGGGAGCAGGACGACACCTCGCGTCCCTACCAGGCGCCCATGGGGGCTTTAAGCTTCAATTTCAACTCGGTTGCCGTGTTGCTTTTCCCCGGACGCACCATTGGATCACCCGCCCGGGTGGAGCTCTACCCGGATTCGAAGCATTTTTTGTTGGTCAATCAAACCAGGACCGTACCGAGAGGTTGGTACAGTGATCTGGATGTAAGCAGCGTAGGACGACAGACCAAAATCATGGTGAGCGGCCGGGTGCCCAAGTATTACCCCGGCAACCGGATGCATTGCAGGGTGATGCATCCTACTTGGTATACCGGATACAGTTTTTTAGAAGCCCTCAAGCGGGAGGGAATCCGCGTGCAGGGTGGTATCCGGATCGGAGTGGTACCCAGCCATGCCAAAAGAATTTATACCCATCCATCTCCGGCCCTGGGTGAATTGGTGCGTAAGGTGAACAAACAGTCGCAAAACTTCATGGCAGAGCAATTGATGAAGACCCTGGGAGCAGTGTTTCTTGGAGCTCCCGGCTCCTGGTGGAAAGGACAGCAGGTACTCAATGCATTTTTGGATGAGCAGGTCGGTATACCCGCCGGAACGTATATCTTGCATAACGGATCGGGCCTCAATGACGTCAACCGGGTCACGGCGTCGCAGGTGGTTTTGTTGCTTCGCTATATGTGGAAAAGATTCGATGTACAGCCGGATTTTTCGGCCAGTCTCGCGGTCGCGGGAGAAGACGGGACGGTAGAAAACCGGTTCAGCGATCCTTCCATCGCTCGAACCATGCGGGTCAAGACGGGAAGTTTGGGTAACGTCAGAGCCCTGGCGGGCTATGTTCATACCCGGGCGAAACATACCCTGGCTTTCAGTATGATGATCTCCGATTATACCTGTCGAAGCTCCGAAGCGAGCCGGATCATCGATCGACTCGCCTCGGCGTTGTCCAACGCCGGCCTGGCCGGCGCCCGACAGGCGCAGGATAACGGCAAATCCGGTCCGGAATTTGAGACCCTCCAAGTCTACAACGCCGGTGAATGAAGACTTGCGAAAATTTTACAATTATAACGAGTTGTTATAACAATAAAGAGAAACCCGTGCGGGCTCATTTGAAAATCGGGTAACCCGCATAGATCCGACGGCAGTCACCTTCGTCTATAGAATTGAAGGTTTGTCTTGCCGGGCAACTGTTTAGGTGCTCAAGCTGACGACCCTGGAGAACATAAGCGATGAAAAGCTGCTGACACGTTACCAAAAAGGTGATGTGCGGGCTTTTGGGGTGTTGTTGCAGCGGCATCATAAGGGTGTATTGAATTTTGTCTATCGATTTTTGGGACGCCCCGAGGCCGCCGAAGACATTGTTCAGGAGGCATTCTTGCGATTGGTTGCAAATCCGGATCGTTTCGAGCGGCGCTCCAAATTTACGACTTGGTTGTACACGATAGTGAGAAATCTGTGTATCGATTATCTTCGCAAACAAAAGCACCGCAACCATTTGTCCCTCGACCAACCCCTGAACCCGGGATCGGAGAGGGAAGTTGCTTGGATGGAAAATCTCGAGTCGAACCAGGCATGGCCGGATAAGCAGACCGAAGATCGCAGAACGGGTGAGATCCTTCAAGCCGCCATCGGTCGGTTGAATCAAGAGCAAAGAGAGGTGTTTCTCATGCGGGAAGAGGCGGCCATGACGTTTGAAGAGATCGCCCGGGTGGTCGAAGCTCCGGTCAATACGGTAAAAAGTCGTATGCGATATGCGCTGCAGGGCTTACGATCTTACTTGGAGGACCAGGGCATCGAGCTGTGATGGGCGTATGGGTGCAGGCATGAATTGTAAACAGGCGGATCAATATATCATCGACTATTTGTATGATGGGCTTGACGGCGCGGACAAGCTGGCGTTCGAGGAGCATATTTCGAGCTGTCCGGCGCATGAAAAGGACGTCGAGCGGATGAAATCGGTGCTCACGCTGATGAGAAAACAACCGAAGTACAAGCTTTCGAGAGATTCCGAGCGTATCATCCTGGCCCAAGCCGAAGTTCATGCAAGAAGAAATCCGCGCCTTTCTAGGATTGTATGGAATCCTGCGGCTGCGGTCGCATTGGTTGCGGTATTGATGTTGACAGTAGGCATCGTGGTGGTTCGCGATTTTCGTCCGGAAAAAGAAGAATTGGTTTTCGAACCGGGAAAGCCGCTGGCTGTGTCTGCCACGGATGAAGAGGCTCGGCATATGAAGCCGGATACAACCCCCGGTTTGGAGAAATCATCCGAGCCTGCCGAGACCCAACGGATGGAACCCAGAAAAAAGATATCTCGAACCAGAGCTAGGAAAAAACGAGAATTACCGCCCCGGGAAAAAAAATGGACCGCGAAATCCAAAGATGCCGATAAACTCGAGCAGGATAGGAAAAGCCTGTTTGCATCTGCACCCCCTGAGAAAATAGCCGAGCGGGAAGCGCCCGAGGTGCAGATCACGGATGTGACCGGATACTCGACCCAATCCGGACGCCCGGCCCGCGCCCCTGCCGCCCGTCAAAAGCGCCCGGAGACGGTAGAGAAATCCGCCTCCGGATTATCGGAATCGAAGGTTGCGGCCGAGAAAACTCTCTACGATCCGCAGGCAACGACTGGGAAATTTCACATGGCAAAAGCGTTGTTTTTAAAAAACGATTGCGAGAAGGCCGTGACGGCCATCCGCGAAGTCGTCGCCGCGGCTCCCGATCATCCTCTGGCGGGACAGGCTC
This sequence comes from Myxococcota bacterium, assembly GCA_041560255.1. Lineage (GTDB taxonomy): Bacteria > Myxococcota > B64-G9 > B64-G9 > B64-G9 > JBFFBT01. The sequence continues at coordinate 3,328 of JBFFBT010000162.1, forward strand.
TTTTGGATCAGGCCTCCTGCTTGGTACGCCTGAACCGATTCGAAGAAGCAGGCTCGGTATACGAGCATTTAATCAAAGATTATCCCGAGCATAGGCAGGAAGCCGAACGAGGTCTTCGGCGGATTGGTCGGTAAAGGCCTCTCGGCGCGAGGGCCTTTTCGCGCTTGACCTGTCGGTGTACATCAGCATGGAAAACAAAGGGTTCTGGTTGACAGCCCGAGGGCGGCTTTGTATGATTCCTGGGCTTTCGATACAAGGGGCTATTAAAATCTTGCACATTGGGTGGGGTGGAAATGGGTGAACCATGAGTGGGTCCGAAAGTAAAAATTGGCTGCGTTTTTGGCCCGAAGACGTTCCTCAATCCATAGAAGCCGAGGACGTGACGCTGGGAGAGATTTTTGATGCCACCGCGAAAAGATATCCGGACAAAACCGCCGTGATATTCTTGGGTCGGCGTTACTCGTACGGCAGGATAAGCGCGTGGGTGGATTCGTTTGCCACGGCGCTATATGAAATGGGCGTGCGCAAGGGGGATGTGGTGGCGGTTCGGTTGCCCAACAGCGTACATTTCGTCGTGACGTTTTTCGCCGCAATGAAATTGGGTGCCGTCATCACCGCCAACAATCCGTTGTACAAGGCCGCCGAGATTGAACATCAATTTTGTGATGCCGGCGCCAAAGTAGCTGTGGTGATGGATATCGTGTATGAAGATGCCGGCAAGGCATTGCCGGCGACCAAGATCGAGACTTTGATAGGTTGTAACATTGCAGATTTTTTACCGGCACCCAAGCGGGTTTTGGGAAAATTGCTTCGCAAGATCCCCAAAGCCCCCATGCCTTCTCATACGGTATGGTTCATGGAAATGCTGCGCACCCGGCCCAATCTGCCCGATATCCGTTTGGACCCCAACCAAGATCTGGCGGTGTTGCAGTACACCGGCGGAACGACCGGATTGCCCAAGGGCGCCATGTTGACCCATAAGAATCTGGTCTCCAATGCCATACAGACCGCCACCTGGGATCCGAAGATTCAGCCTGGAGAGGATGTGGTGGTGGGGGTATTGCCGCTGTTTCACATTTATGCCATGACCACCGTGATGAACCTATCCGTTCAGTCGGGATCGGCGATGCTGCTTTTTCCCAAGCTGCCCGAGTGGGGGGAGTTGTTGTATGCAATCGAGCGCTATCAAGCTACCTTGTTTCCCGGGGTGGCGGCCTTGTACAATGCCATCAACAATTACGAAAACGTACAAGATTATGATCTTCGCTCGATACGTGCCTGTATCTCCGGCGCGGGACCTTTGCCCATCGAGGTGCAAAAGAGATTCGAGCAAATATCCGGCGCCAGGCTCATTGAAGGCTATGGGCTTACGGAGTGTTCGCCCGTGACCCATGTCAATCCAATCTATGGTAGAAGTAAGATCGGCACCATCGGGATACCGGTAGCGGGTACCGACGCGAAAATTATGGACTCGGAGACCGGGGAAAACGTGCTTGCGCCCGACCAAATCGGGGAGCTGGTGATCAAAGGTCCTCAAGTCATGAAAGGATATTTCAATCGGGAGGAGGAAAACCGTTCGGTATTGCGCGACGGTTGGTTGTATACCGGTGACCTGGCCACGGTTGACGAGGATGGATATTTTACGATTGTGGATCGAAAAAAAGATATGATTAAACGAAGTGGTTACTCGGTCTATCCCCGTGAGGTAGAGGACTATCTGTATAAAAACGACAACGTGATGGAATGCGCGGTCATCGGCATCCAAGATGATAAAGTGGGTGAAGAAATCAAGGCCTTTGTGGTGCTCAAACCGCAATCCCGGGGTAAGATCTCCGAGCAAGAGCTCATCGATTGGGCGAAGGAAAATATGGCGGCGTTCAAGTACCCACGGCTTATTGAATTTCGGGATGAGATCCCCAAAGGCACGGCCAACAAGATTCTCCGCAGGGCCTTGAAAGAGGAAGAAACCCGCAAAAAATCACCCTAAGCTGGAAGCTTGCAAAAGCAAAAAACCCGAGGAGGCAGTATGGATTTGAATTTGATTTCGTCTCTGGCGATAGAAAACCACACCAAGGTCGTCTTGGTTGTTTTAGACGGCCTGGGCGATCTTCCCGGACCGAAGGGCAAGACCGCATTGGAAGCCGCTCGAACGCCCAACCTGGACAGTCTTGCAAGGTCGGGCGTATGCGGATTTCACGATCCGGTCGGTGTAGGCATTACCCCGGGTTCGGGGCCGGCGCATATTGGTTTGTTTGGATACGATCCGGTAAAAACCCTCATTGGAAGAGGGGTATTGGATACAGCCGGAACCGCGTTCGAGTTTGAACCGGGCGACTTGGCGAGCCGACTCAATTTTGCCACCCTGGGAAAAGACGGCGCCATCACGGATCGGCGTGCCGGACGGATACCCGATGCAGAAGGACAAAGGGTCACCAAGCTTTTGGCGGATGGGATCAATGAAATACAAGGCGTGCGGGTTTTGTTGCAGCATGTCAAAGAGTATCGCGCGGCGGTAGTGTTTCGGGGCAAGCGGCTCATGGGGGGTTTGTGCGATTCCGATCCGCAACAAGTTGGGAAAAAGCCGTTGGAGATCAAACCGATCTGCGATAATCCCGCGCCCGAGACACTTCTGGCCGCCGGGATTGCCAACGAGTTTGTCTCGCGGGCCGAAAAGATATTGAAATCCGAGGCCCAGGCAAACTTCGTGATGATGCGTGGATTTGACGTGTACGAGCCGCTTGTGAGCTTTTCGGATCTTTACCACTGGAGAGCCTGCGCCATTGCAACCTACCCGATGTATAAGGGAGTTGCCAAGCTGGCCGGTATGCGGGTGCTCGAAGAGGGCCAAGCCACCCTGGAGGAGCAACTGGATTTGTTGGCCCGGGAGTTGGAGAGCTCGGATTTTGTCTTTTTGCATGTAAAAAAGACGGACTCGAAAGGTGAAGACGGAGATTTTGACGGCAAGGTGGAGGTGCTCGAGCACTTCGATGCCTGCTTGCCCCGGATCGTGGAGCTTGGTCCGGATGTGCTTTGCATTACCGGAGATCACTCGACACCTTGCAGCATGAAAGCGCACTCCTGGCACCCGGTACCCATTTGCATCCGGGCGGCAACCGCCAGGGTCGACCGGTGTGAAACCTTCGACGAATCTTCGTTTCTCACTGGTGGACTGGGTAGGATACACAGTACCGATGTCATGCCGTTGTTGTTGGCGCATGCCGGAAGGCTTAGCAAGTTTGGCGCGTAACTGCTTTGGTACGAGATTTTTTTTATCCGAGTATGCCTATCCGAGCGTCGATGCGTCTTGAGCGCGGATTTTCGGGTTTGAGGTTGCCGAGCGGGTCGAAGGAGATCGAGTTGTGCAAAAAGATTGTTCGAGTGTCGATCTTAAACCGTACTGGAAATTGATCCCGGTTCGGGCCGGGCAGCGCACGCCCGATTCATCGCAGGACCTATGGGTGGTGCGGCTCAAACCGGGCGTCGGGTTCGGCAACGGGCATCACGAGACCACCCAGTTGTGCCTTTTGGCCTTGGGATTTTTATTTCGGCAAGGGTTCCGCCCGAACAACGTCTTGGATTTCGGTACCGGATCGGGCGTTTTGGCGGTCTGTGCGGCGCGCTTCGGCGCGCGGGTCGATGCGATCGACATCGATTTCGAGTCTTTGCAACATGCGCGGGAAAACGCCGTACTCAACGCAGTAGAGTCGAAGATCAGCCTGTGTGAGACCATGAGCCGTCCGGGTACGAAATATGAGCTGGTGGTTGCCAACATCCTATGCGCGGTATTGCTGGAGTATGCCGATCAACTGTGTGAGCGCCAATCCAGACAGGGCACAATGATTTTATCCGGATTGGTGTCGACCGACGTGCCTGCAATTTTAGCGCGTTACAACCCTTTACTCGCCCCGATGCGCCCGGAAATATATACCCGGGGGATCTGGCGCGCAATCATGTACGGCTCTACGCCGTAGAGAGTGGAAGAGGTTTCAAGTGGATGATCGGATGGATAAAACCAAGTGGATGCACATCGCCAAACAGCTGGTGTTTGTCACCATGGTCTATAACTTGCTCGAAGCCGGTCTGGCGTTGTGGTCGGGTATACGAGCCGGCAGCATCGCGCTGGTCGGTTTTGGGCTCGATAGTGTGATAGAGCTTGCCGCGGCGCTCGTGCTTTTTCGAAGACTTCATCTGGAGACCGCCGGAGCCGAGCCTGAAATGGTCGAACGATCCGAAAGACGGGTGCAACGGTTTGTCGGGGCAACCTTCATGGTCCTGGCGGTGTATGTCACCCTACAGTCCGCCTGGACGTTGTTCCTGCAGGATGCGCCCTCTGAAAGCCTGATAGGAATCGTGCTGGCGGGATTTTCTTTGGTCATCATGCCGTTGGTGTCGATCGGAAAGCTGCGGGCGGCCGACAAGCTGCAAAGCAAAGCGCTTCGTGCTGAAGCCAAAGAAACCCTGGCGTGTTCGTATCTTTCGTTCACGTTGTTGCTGGGACTGGCGGCCAACGCTTGGATTGGATGGTGGTGGGCGGATCCGGTGGCTGCGTTGTTGATGGTGCCATGGCTGGTCAAAGAAGGGCTTGAAGGGATTAGGGGTGGGTGTTGTTGTGAGCAGGATTGAGAGATCTACGATGCAGACCCCACCCCAGGTAAACCACCGAAAATAAAAATTTTAAATAATTATTCCATTCGATATGGGCGTTATCATCACAACCGCAAGCCCCAAGCGCCTGGAGCCTTAGTTGTTGCAGATGATTTCTCTGATGTCGCTTTGATTCGATCCGGATGCAAGGGATTTTTTGATTTTTCGAGCCAGCTCGATTGCCGCGGTTCTAAGCGCATCATGAGAGGGAGGTGTCAATCTTATCACTGTTTTTTCTCTGTTTTTCATTTCATACCCCATGGCTTTTGAAATCATTTCGATTGGGGCCAAAATGGATGGAAGCATTCTTGTCGTAATTTTCGGGTCTTGGGATTTGGTTTGCATACTGGTGTCTCCCGGCGTAGCAATTGTGTAAACCGACTTTTTAAGCCCTGACAATATAGTGAAAGATGAGACGGCTCTGTTACACGAATATTCATTTTTTGTAGCATGGAGGTGAATTTTTTTACACAGCGTTCCTCAAAGAGATTTTTCGTTTGACAAATCAATACCTTTGAGTCACCATCAAGCCCAAGAATCATTCACTATCACGAAGTATCACCACAAAACGCAGGGGTGGAACGTCGGATCGCCTCTGCAGAGAGAGGGGAAAGTCATGGCAGCCAATTTTTTCAAAAACGGTCTACCCATCATTTGTGATAACACTTACTCATTCAATTGTTTTTTGGGCTTTGTGCACGGTTCTTTGGAGGTAAAGATCTACGATCAAGGCACGAGTGAGTTTCCGAGCGTCATCACGGTAAAAACAAATCTGGGAGGAGGAAGCGTCGATCATACCTTCAAAGGGAATGAAAATTTCAATCAATCCATTAAAGGTATAGATGTATCTGGAAAAATAACGGATTGGCGGGCGGATGCGGATACTTTAGCATTTCATGCCAAAGTCGAGGCCAAAAAAGGCATTTTCTCCTGCACCGTTTTGGACACAAACATCCACGCGACCCGCCATAGCGACGAGCGAACCAATGCCATGCTGGCTGATCTGTCGGGCAAGCTCGAGTCCGAGTCCAAAAGATAATCCAAACCACTCCTCCTACATCACAAGACCGGAGCAGATTCCCATCGGTCAAATCTGATATATCACACCCGGGTATCTTTGTGCCGTAGATGGAGGCGAAATATCGAGCCTCTAGGCTCGACTGCATCGTTACCCGATGTTTGCGAGTAAACGCCAGCAGAGACATCGATGGGATTTACCGGCTATGGGGTGTGTAATCCACCCACCAAAATTTTGCATGTTTTCGCAATTTGATCCAACATGATGTGCTTATTGATCAAAATTAAAACAGCTATCAAATAATTGAGTTTTGGGCATAACGGCATTCTCTATTCTGGATAGATATGTTGTTGGATAGTATGTGGAAGATGTATTGAGTGGTAAATTAAAATATAAAATGGCCGAAGGCTGACAAATACCGCAGCTAAAGCAATAGATGATCTGAACTCACGATTTAGAGAACGTGGAGTTGGTTTCCAGTTTCAGAATAGTTTCTGAGCTGATTCACGTGAACGCTGTGATGAATGAGAAATGTTATGAACTTTGGACGTTAAGTCGGATATGCAGGACAAATTTACCGTGAGATAAGGAGTCATTACCATGAGGCGAATCGTTTTTATTGTTGTGATGATTAGTGTGTTGCCTTGGTTAACCAGTGCGCAAGGTTTAACGCCTCAGCATCAGCATACGACGCTTCCACCCAATGCTCGCTATGAGATCGTCCAATCTATGTTGGCGGCACGCTGGACCTTCCGTCTTGATAGGTTTTCAGGTAGGGTAGCTCAGCTTGTAAAGATGGCGGATGATAGCATCACTTGGGTAAATATGGAGATCATTGGACTTCCGATAATTCCGTCAGTCGCAAAACCAAGATTTCAAATTTTCACTTCTGGAATCGCTGTCCGGCACACATTTCTGATGAATACCGAGAATGGGAAGACATGGATTGTTGTCGCTGAAAAGAAGAGGTATCCAGATGGAACTGAGTACGAAGTCAATGTATGGCAACCATTCGCCGAATAAGATGATCCAATGGAATAGGTTAGAATATGTAAAAATGTTGTGTATGAAAAAGTGCTGATCGCGTAGTCATGGAGATTATGACTACGCGGAAGCACGATCATCCAGATATGGATAGTTTTGTGAAAAAGATTAGGGACTTTCAGGGTTGATAGATTGGTTATATGATATTAAAAATGTGGAGATAGGCGATAAATCACTCATTTATCAGCGCAGATCAATTTAACGCATATATCAATCGAGTTTTGCTTGATTTTGAGCCTAAAAGACAACACTAAAACCCTTCTTTGAGCCCAAGAGTCGTGCGGATCAAGAACGGATGGATTTGATATTTCAGAACTTGATATACTTGCACTGGATATAAAGGCAAGATATTTTGTTTTTATACTGAGTAAATCGATACACAATGCTTATGGATATGTGAAACGAAACAATAGAGTTGTTCATATGCATACGGGATCGAAATCCATATGCAAGAAAAGTATATCTTTATATATTATGAGAACTCTTGGAGATTGTTCTAATTCTTATGTTTATGCTGATTATGACAATACGTATAATTGTTATCATCTAGCAAAATACAAAAATAATATTTGCAAATATTTAAAATATGATCTAAGCTGTATTGCTTTTCGATTGAAGTAAAAATCAGACAACAAAGAATCAGAGATTGGGGATATCGGCATCCTTCCTTTTGAGGGGTTCGTTGTTGAATAGTAAATGAATGCGGTGTCGAGTGGAGTCTTTATAAAAACATGTCTAGTGCCATAAACAAAGTGGTGCTTATTCTGGCTTGTCTTGCGAATTCTATTGTGATCAGTTTTGGTATGACAGGTTGTATTTGTATGAAAAGTATTAGAATAGAATCTGATACGAAAACTATTGGTGCAAAAGATACAAATATCGATGCCATAAGGGGTTATGCCAATTATGCTATCATGGATTGCCGCCCAAATAAAAAAGAATAACAGGTTTTCATGTCGAATAAATTGATGGCTGATGTGTTGTATTATGAGTATTTGGCCGACGAAATAGCGATTGAAAAATATAATTTTAAAATAAAAGCATTTTATAGAAAGGCGACACCCTTAGCCTATGCATGTCTATCCGATAGAACGTATCTAGATATATATTCACTTCATTCATGGTTACGGATGATAAGCGGATATATTTTTGTATTTAATGATGATTTTATTCAAATAAAAAAACCAAATACATGGGGGAGGTGTAAACTATGAAGCACAATATCCTTGGTTTATTTGTATTATCTAGCCTATTTGTTTATATATTACGGATGTTGAATACAAACGTTGCAAGCGCACGAGGATTCGAAAATGATTATGAAGGAGTTCTTAATACTTGCATCAAAATAATTAAAAATAAGGACAATTGCAGATCGAATAATAGTAATGAAATATTGGAGATGGCCATTGATTTCTGTAAAAATCCATTCTCGACTAGTGCCAGCATTCCCAAACCCGATAATCTAGAATCAATCAGAAATTCTTGTGATAATATTAGAAGCGCTTCAACCAGTAGCTCCATCAACTTAGGCTCTCTCACTGGTGGATTCCAGGACAACCTGATCAAAGGCCTAGCTGCATTTTTAGAATCTCGTGCCAAGGCCGAGGCCATGGCAACACTGATCTCAAACATAAAGAATATTATGTGCGGTGAGGAAAAAGCACGCGCATGCTTACCTTACACATGCAACCTCGCCCTGGTCTCGGATCCGTACGTGCAACCCATTTCATGGGGGGTGTTCAAGGCCGCCTTTGAGGACGATCTCAACCACTTGCCAGAACGGGTCATCGAAAACTTCATCGAGGCTCCTGTCGCCGGGTCAATCGTGGTTGCAGTATACGATCTATTGGCCGAGTTTCTCCGCAATCCGGAGGAAGTAATGTTGGAGAACATAGTGTTTGAGTTCGTGGGTACGATTGCAGAGCATGCTGGCGAGGCAAAACTGAGTGAAAACGATAAATTGCAACCGGAACATGTCATGGCACTGCTCGTTAGATTCATGAAGTATCGCCAGATCATCATGAAAGCTTTTCAAGAGAAAAAATATATTGATAAGATACCCTTGGGGTTGATGATCTCTGCCAGGCTAGCCCTGGAGGCCGCCTCTGACAAGATTTTGAAACGGGGGATGAAGCCATTAGAGGATGCTTGTAAAAAGGCCCTTGAAAAGATCAAGGAGGCCGTCAATGCTCTCGAAACCTACATAAAAAAAGTAAAGCCTGAGTTCATCGAGCTCAAGACACAGCGCGATGATCCAAAAAAATGGAAGCCGATTTTGGAAAACATCGTTATGATGACGTCCGTCGGCATGAGGGATATGAGCCATTATTTGACCGAAGCCTCCTACGTACTCCTGGACATTCTAAAAGAGGCAAATACTTTCGAAACTGGTGACATTGACGAGATAAAGAAACGCCTGGTTGAGATCAACCAGGCCATTCAGCATGTGAGCAATTCCATCTTCTATGGGGTTAGCAGGCAGTATCACCGCCTGTTTCTTGAGGTCGTGTGCATGCTGAACAAGCTACTCGAACCAGAGGACATACCCAAGTGGCTCAGGCGCTTTGGCCCCTTTATCGTGGAAGTGGCCCAGGCGAATAGCTCAAAGGCTGTGGAGAAGGCCATCGAGTCTGCTGCAACTCCCTTAGGCTCGTTTCGTTTCAAGCGCTCACAACGTAAGTTCTTTGTCACTGTGAACGGCTATGTTGGTGGAGTCTATGGATGGGAAAAGGTTTCAGATGTAGATCTGAGCCTTTGGGACAGGAACAGATATGGAGTATTCGCTCCTGTCGGCGTGGAAGCCGGCTATGCAGTGCACGATCACTTCACAATTAGTGCATTCCTGTCTGTACTCGACCTTGGGGGCTTGCTGGCTTTTGGAGATGGAAAGAAGCAGGCTATGGATGCAGAGAATGGTGAACCAATCGAGAAAGAGATCAAAGGAGAACCTTCCTATAAATTCGAGCAGGTATTTTCACCTGGGGCGTTTCTGGTTTTCGGACTCACGCAATGGATACCTATGTCGTTGGGGGTTGGTGGAGCAATCAGCCCCATGGTGCACCAGGTCAAAATCTTAGATCCCATGACCGAAAATGAAATTAGAAAGATCGACGCCACAACCTTTCATTTCTCCGTCTTCCTGGCTGTCGACATTCCCATTTGGATCTTCTAGTTTTTTTTCTTAGCTTATGTTTATGATGCGCAATTAAATCTGCCGAATAGTATTTACCTGAAAATGCATTATAAGGGCAATCTGTAGTTGTCCACCACTTTCCAATCTGCCATCCGCACCTCGTGACCTCGCGACCTCGTGACCAGGAGGTGTCAATATCTTTTTCAACCATGC
>JBFFBT010000163.1:0-13041 GCA_041560255.1 Myxococcota bacterium
ACTCGAACAGCTTGCTTACACGCATGCTCTGTTCGGCCTGTTCAATTTGTAAACCTTTTTTCGGATTGGCCAAGAACATTTTCGTTTGTTCATCGAGTTGGGTATCCAATCGGGAGGCTGCATACGCCTCGGGCCGGATGTCCGGGCACGACACCGATGCACATACGATGGCGAAATGTATCCTTGGATCTCCCAGCTTACGCAAGATGGTATGTTCGATCTCATCCAAGCTCATGGCTTTACCACCTATCTCGGACGCTTTCATCTTCCAAACCGCGCCTTCTTCGTTACCGATCTCATTAAGGCTTCTGATACCGGGATGATCGATAACCATTTTGACGGCCAGCAGATTGTATACATTTATCCAAAAAGACAGCTTTTGTTTTTTTCCCTGCAATCCGTCTGGATCGAATGATTTGAGTCGCATCAACAACCGATCGAAGTCCGCTCGATTTTTGGATAGTTTGCGGTAATCGAAACCGTGTATACCGATCCCGTCAATCCGAGTAGGCTTGACGTGGGTTTTCAAGATGGCGTCCCACGGACCGAAATCCATCCTCCGAGCTTCAGATTGACCCAAATCAAGTATTTCAGCAACAAAAACAAACATCAAGGTCATTTTGAATTGAGTATATTGCATCGCTTTCCTCATATGTATCCTAGAAATCCACCTGACCAAATACTATGACCGTTTACCTACGGGGTCAACCAGACCGCTATTCGTCCGGTATTTCGCTTGACTTGTTGCAATCGTTTGGGCAGATTCCTCCAAAATCGCATGGCAAGGATTTCTCATGAAATTGATGACGGTTACCGGCGCGAGACCAAATTTTATGAAAGCGGCGCCTTTATATTGGGCGGCAGAACAGGCCGGGGTTGATCTGCAGCTGATTCATACGGGACAACATTACGATCCTGGGATGAGTCAGGTGTTTTTCGACGAGCTGGATTTGCCCAAACCACACCGGCATCTCGAAGTCGGCTCGGGCACCCACGCTCAAGTTACCAGTCGGTGCCTGGAAAGACTCGAGACGGTTTTTATGGAGGAGAGACCGGATTGGGTTTTGGTGGTCGGAGATGTCAACTCCACCGTGGCGGGTGCTCTGGCGGCCGTCAAGCTCGGTATCCCGACCGCTCATATCGAGGCCGGATTAAGATCGTTCGACCGACAAATGCCGGAAGAAATCAATCGAATTGTAACGGATGCCGTCAGCGATGTTCTGTTTGTCACCGAGCCTTCCGGTGTGACGAATCTCGTGAATGAAGGCCGATCGAAAGAGATTATTCATCTGGTAGGCAACGTCATGATCGACACTATGTTTCGTTACCTTCACTTGGCACGAGCTCGCAAGATGCAAAAACAATTGGATCTGCCCCAGAAATACGCCGTATTGACCCTGCACAGACCCTCGAATGTAGACCGGGAAAAAGACTTGGATGAGCTCATCAGCCACTTGGCCTGGGCGCAAGAACGACTTCCCATTGTATTTCCGATACATCCACGTACCAGAGCTGTTTTGAACCAACACAACCGGGTCGGCAACCTCGAAAAACTGCCCAACTTCTACATTACGGGCCCGATGGGATATTTGGACTTTTTATCTCTCATGTTGGATTCCAGGGTCGTGCTGACCGATTCGGGAGGTATTCAGGAAGAGACCACGGCGCTCGGAATACCCTGTATCACCCTGAGAGACAACACCGAACGACCCATAACTTGCGAACAGGGCGGCAACAAGTTGGCCGGAGCCCGGGGAACCAAGCTGGCGGATGCATTAAACCCGATCTTGATGGGTAAAGCGCCAAAGACCGATCGCCCGGAGCTCTGGGACGGCCGGGCGGCAGAACGCATCATTCAGATCCTGTTACAATCGAGATCTTGAAAATTTCTTTTGAAAAAAAATTTTCACGCTGCTCGACTTGACAATCCCATCGATTCGATTAGATGTTCTTCATAAAAAGGGAGTATCGATTTGCAGGTAGTCATCATAGGAAACGGGGTTGCGGGTATCACCGCGGCCCTCGAGCTTCGAAAACGCAAGCCTGCTTGCAAGATAACCATCGTCTCGAACGAATCGGCATATTTCTTTTCCCGCCCGGCCCTCATGTACATTTACATGGGACACATGAGATTCGAGGATACCAAACCATATGCCGACCCATTTTGGGATCGGATGCGCTTTCGACGCTGTCTGGATCGCGTCATTGCAATAGACACCCAAAAACAATCCATCCAGCTCGAAAACCATCCGTCGATACCCTACGATCAGCTCCTGGTAGCCACCGGATCCCAACCCAACCGATTTGGATGGCCGGGCCAGGATCTCGAAGGGGTTCAAGGATTTTATTCTCTTCAAGATCTTCACAGGCTCGAAAAAAACTCCAAAAATCTCAAACAAGCGGTGATCGTAGGCGGCGGACTCATCGGTATCGAGCTGGCTGAAATGCTTGCATCCCGTGGAGTGCGTGTCACCCTACTGGTGCGGGAGTCATCCTATTGGAACAATGTCATGCCGAATGCCGAATCCGCCATTATCAATGCTGTCATTCGCGAGCACGGTATCGATCTGCGTTTGCAATGCGAGCTCGATCAGATCATCGACGACGGATACCATAGAGCCTGTGGGGTCGTTACCAATCAAGGCGAACGACTCGCATGTCAATTGGTGGGCCTCACAGCCGGTGTTAGTCCTAATCTATCGGCGCTCGAAGGCTCTGACATCGCCACCAATCGGGGCGTATTGGTAAACGAGATGCTGGGCACCAACCTGGAAAACATCTACGCCGCCGGCGATTGCGCCGAGATTGTCTCGGCCGACGGACAACATCGCCTCTGGCAGGTATGGTATTCCGGAATCATGCAAGGAGGGTTGGCAGCCAGAAATATGTGTAGTGAAAAACGCCCATACGATCCGGGCATCTGGTACAACTCTGCAAAGTTCATCGACCTCGAGTGGCATACCTACGGCAGGATAACGTGTGGAATGGACGAGCACAAATCTGATCCGGCCGGCTGTTTGGTATGGCAACATGCGTCTCAGCCGCAACTTGTGCGTATCGTGCATGAAAACGGCCGTATCGTAGGACTCAATGCACTGGGCATACGCTACCGGCATCGGATCTGTGAACGCTGGATTACAGAGAGACGCACCCTGGATTATGTTTTGGATCACCTCGAAGAAGCCAATTTCGATCCCGAATTTTTCAAACGAAATGAGGATCAAATCAAAACAATTTTAAAAGATCAAATGCCATGAGAAGCGATACCCTCAAGAATTTAAGACCATCACGCAACGATCCCCAAGGCTGGAACATAACCAGGGGGATCTTTGCCGCCATGACCTTTGCGGGACTGGGTCTGTGGTTTTCTGCTGCAATAGGACATCGAATCTCAGACGGGTGGATGGCATTTTTGTCTTGTTATGGACTCATTACCATGGGTGCTGTCGGCTGGAGCATCAACATCTACCGCCGTACCACCCCGGGGATCAAAAACCATGGCAACACCCAGCAAAATATCCAAAACCGAGGAATTTCAGCATGGATCTTGTTTGTTTTGCTCGCGGTATTTTATGCTTTTTACTATTGGCATCCAAACGCCCTTTCCGGAGTGAAATCCCTGACCGACCCTATCGCCGACATTTTGAGGGGCTCGAACGCTGATTGGTTCGTATATAGTTATCTTTATACGCTCATGGTTCTCATCATGGCAATTCGCATGTTGTACCGCTATCGTCACAGCGCCTATCAAAAACTCCGCACTCTTTCGGTCGTGTTGATCCAACTCACATTGGCCTTTTGGCTGCCCGCCTGGTTGGCCAAAACCGATCGACCCGAAGTGTATCTGTCTTATTTTTGGCCCCTGGCTCCGGAAAGTCTCTTTCCCGCAAACATCAGCGGGCAACTCGAGCGCCATCCCGCCTGGGGAATCGGTTTGGTTGGTTGGGCTTTGACGGCGATCTTCATCGCCACTCCCGTGCTGACCTATTTTTTCGGAAAACGCTGGTATTGCTCCTGGGTGTGCGGCTGCGGCGGCTTGGCGGAAACCCTGGGAGATCCATTTCGGCATCTTTCTTCCAAAAAACCAACCGCCTGGAAATTCGAACGTTACAGCATCCACAGCGTGTTGATCGTAATAACGCTCGGCACATTGTTGCTGTGGCTCAATCAACTCATGCATTTTGAAATTTTCGGCGTGCTTTCCATCTATTTTGTCAAAGCATACAAGTTTTTGGTCGTGTCTGTTCTGGCGGGCGCCGTGGGAGTAGCGTTCTATCCATTGATGGGCGGGCGGGTTTGGTGCCGTTTTTTCTGTCCCATGGCTGCCATATTGGGATTGATCCAGCGTTTCTATTCGCGTTTTCGCATCACCACGAACGGCGGCCAATGCATGTCCTGCGGCAACTGCTCCACGTACTGCGAAATGGGTATCGATGTGCGTTCGTATGCGCAGCGGCAAGCCAATATCGTCAGAGCATCGTGCGTGGGTTGCGGGATATGCTCGGCGGTATGCCCTAGGGGGGTGTTGAATCTCGAAAACGGCCGTACCCATAAAGACCGGTTCGAAGGAGCCGACCGGCCATGGCAGGAGTTTCGACGATCTTTACGCGCAGGCAAACCCAAACGGCGTTGAGCCGATCGAAAGAAAGGAACCAATCATGACAATGAAACCAACAGCCATATTTCTGGCGCCGGGATTCGAAGAACTCGAGGCGGTCTCGGTCATCGATCTTTTGCGGCGGGCCGACATTCAAGTCATCGTGGTCGGAGTCTCGGGTAAAGAAATCACTTCCGCCCACAATGTCACCATCTGCACCGAGACAACCCTCGACAAATTGACAAATGATCTGGACGCGATCATTTTCCCCGGAGGCATGCCGGGCGCCACAAACCTGGCGGCCAGCCAACCCATCCTCGAGATCATCCGCAAAGCAGATCGCGACAAAACCCTGATCGCCGCCATCTGCGCCTCGCCTGCGGTGGTATTGCATCCAATCGGAATTTTAAAAGGCCGGCGGGCCACCTGCTACCCGGGGTTCGAGAAACAAATGCAATCGGCCGTTTTTTCGAAAGAAAAAGTTGTGCGAGACGGTCACATCATCACCAGCCGCGGACCTGGGACCGCAATGGAGTTTGCCTTGGAGATCATCACCTATCTGCGCTCGCCCGAAGCGGCTCAAGCAGTACGGCAACAAGCATTGATGCACATCTGAGATATGCTACAACTTATCCACAACCCTCCTGATGCGCTCATAAACCTGCTCGGCGACGGGTATCAAATCGGGTTTGTCCACGACCATGAACATGGCCTTGGGATCGACAATCGAGATCTCCACACCGTCTGCAGACATCTGCTGAACCACCACGTTGCAAGGCAACAACAATCCAATGTGCGCATCGGAATTGAGCGCAGTGTGAGCCAGAACCGGATTGCAGGCTCCCAAGATGATGTAGGGCCTGAAATCGACATCGAGTTTCTTTTTAAAAGTCGCTTGGACATCGATTCGGGTCAACACACCGAATCCTTCTGATTGCAAAGCTTCGGTTACCCGGGCTATGGCGGCGTCGAAAGTAGTATTTCTGATGGTTTTTATGAATCCGTATTTGAGCTCCTGCATGCAACACCCCTCAATATCGATGTGAAAGAACATTTCTCATTGAAGCCTTATCCTGGGTCGGTTGTCAATCCCATAAATGAAGTTTGAAAAAGCCTCGCATCCATTGTCGATCGATCCGATCTGTTCGCCGAATCGATGACGGATGATGAAAAAAAACTGCAAAATTTCATGACCGGTAAGGGTTGACGAATCACTCAGATCGGCGCTAGGTTCCCCTACTGGGAGAAAAAACGATGTCAATGGCGCACTTCGATATATCCAAATGGTCACGTCTCGAACACGCAGATATCCCCATTTACATCCATGCGGGTAAACCCGATTGGTTCGTGCCCAATCGCAGTGGTGATTTGTTGCTTCGATCTTTGGCGATCGATCCACAAACCTGCCTGGATGTTCAGGCAGAAAAATTTATCACGCGCCTTCCGGAATCACACGTCAAACCTTATCCGGGCAGGTCGAGGCTATTGACTTTCGATCGGCTCAACGAGCTTTGGCTCCACATCACCAACCAGTGCAATCAGGCTTGCCGCCATTGTATGTTCGCATGTTCGCCGACCGGTGGTTTACAACTCTCCAACCAAAAGATTTCATACCTGGCGGCCGAAGCCTGGAAGCTTGGATGCCGGGTTTTTGCACTCACCGGAGGAGAGCCGTTTCTGCATCCCGAGTTTCCCACCATCATCGATGGATTGTTCGGTCTACCGGGCGCACATGTCGCGGTTTTGACCAACGGCACCTTACTGAAAGATAGCGCCGGTCATTTCGAACGCTGGCCCATGGAAAAAATGCATCTGCAAGTCAGCCTGGACGGTTTGCAGGCCACCCATGACAAGCTTCGCGGCCAGGGTGCTTTCGAAAAGCTGTGCATTCAGCTCAAATGGCTGCATAGCAAAGGCATACCCTATACCACCTCCATATGCATCAACGCCGACAACCTTGAAGATCTACCCCGTTTGGTGGAGCTCGCCGCAAACCTGGGATGCCGATCCGTGCATCTCATGTGGCCGTTCTCCCTGGGCAGAAGCCAAGACATGCGTCCGATGGACATCAACCGGATCTTCGACATGGTGCTTCGGGCGAATCAACGCGCCCGTCATTGCGGTATAGGCATCGACAATCTCGATGAGCTCGCAGCCCGGGTTTTTTCCCCTCCCGGGACCATCCACGACGGATCCAATTCCGCCTGGGATTCTCTGGCAGTGGGACCCGACGGGCATGTCTATCCTTCCGCCGCCTTGGTCGGTATCGACGAGCTTTCAAGTCGGATAGAGACCAGCCTCTCCAAAACCTGGCGGGAAAGTCCGGTGCTTGGTCGGATCCGTGATTTGACCATACGTGATAATCCTTCCCTTTTCGGCTACCTTCTCGGAGGCGGAGATCTGGATCACGGCTACATCCACACCGGTCGACTCGATGGACAAGATCCTTACTTTCCCCTGCATGCAAAGCTCGCTCTATGGCTCATCAGCGATCATGTCGAAAACCTGGATGTATCCGGCGCACCCCGGTTGCTCTACAAAATGGGAGATCGACTGGATGCGTGCAAAACACATGCTGGAGTGGGGCTCGTGCATTCAAACTGCCTGCTTTCTTTCGCCCACAAAGACACGCGAACCTCGGTGCAGGATTATTATCGCCAGGCAGCCATTGCCCCCCGCAATGAAATACTCAACCCGGCCGGCTATCCCGATGCGATAATCGAACATGTCCCCGAAACCGCCCGGGTGCGGGCCTATGGCTGCGGCAGCCCGGTTTTGGATGCCGGAATCCGTGAAGGCGAACGCGTCGTGGATCTGGGAAGCGGCAGTGGAGTCGAATGTTTCATCGCGGCCAAGCAAGTTGGAGAAACCGGCCGGGTAATCGGTATCGATATGCTAGACTCGATGCTCGCTCTCGCTCGGCAAGGATCAATCGGGGTGATCGAGCATCTGAAATACGACAATCTGTCTTTTCGCAAGGGATACTTGGAGTCCTTGCCTCTGGAAAATGACACGGTGGATCTGGTGCTTTCGAACTGCGTCATCAATCTCTCGAATGACAAAAGGGCCACGTATAGAGAGATTTTCAGGATTCTTGCCCCAGGCGGCCGCTTGTGTATCTCGGATGTGGTATGCGAAACAGAGCCCGCTGCCCAAATTCGTAACAATGAAAGCTTACGAGGCGAATGCATCGCCGGCGCTCTGACCCAAAGAGATTTATTCGGCCTCTTGGAAGAAACTGGATTTGCCTGTGCCCGGGTAATCAACCGATTTCCATATCGCAGGGTAGAAAACCACCAGTTTTTCTCGATGACCTATATGGCATACAAGCCCCATTCGGATCCTCAAACCGTAAGGGTGATGTATCGCGGTCCTTTCCCGGCTATCGTATTGCACGACGGCCGCCTGCTTCCAAAAGGAGTCAGCACCAAGGTGCCCCGACAAAGTGTAGATCGTTGTAACGAGGATATTTATCTTTTTCAGACCGACGGCGTCCCGAGCAACGTCTCGGCCCAATCCTGCTGTAGTTGCGCCCCAACCCCGGAACGACCCCCCATAACCGACAAGCCCAAAAGGCACCGATCGGGTTGTATGGTTTGCGGCGCCGATCTGACCTATATGCAAAAATCCACAGAGAAGGCTTGTTTTTACTGCGGAAAACACTTAACCACTCAATTGATATGCAGCGTTGGTCATTTCGTATGCGATGCCTGTCATGTACATGCAGGGATCGGAGTCATTGAAAAAATCTGCATAGAGACCCAAGAGACCGACATGCTCGGACTGCTTGGGTTGATTCGTAAGCATCCATCCATCCCGATCCATGGACCCGAACATCACGCCATGATCCCGGGTATCATACTCTCGACCTATCGCAACCTGGGCGGAAAGATAGACAATCAGCAGATACTTACCGCCGTGCGGCGCGGTGCCGAGGTCGCCGGTGGATACTGCGCCTGGATGGGTATCTGCGGGGTTGCCGTAGGCGTGGGTATTGCTTTCGGTACTCTTTTGGAGTCGAATCCACTCAAAGCGAGGCAACGCAGTCTTACCCAAAGAATCGTATTGGAGATCATGCAAGTACTAAGCTCTTTGGAGGCCGCCCGTTGCTGCCGGCGCGAATGCGTGCTCGCTTTACATAAAACGGCCGAGTTATCGAAAAAACATTTACCCATAACCCTGATTGCGGGAAAATGTTCACCTTGCAGGCAAACCGAAGCCAACCAAGAGTGCCTGGGAGAAAAATGTCCACTTCGGCCGGTCGAAACGTGATCAACGAGGCTGTCATCATATTTGCCAAAGAGCCCGTACCCGGCCGGGTCAAAACCCGACTGGCAAAAGAAATCGGCGCGGATGAAGCCTGCCGGATATACCAAACACTCCTGGATTGCACGATGAAAGCGATTGCACCCTTAAAAACCACCAAATACATGTATCTACCACCTGGAGATCGGTGTTGGTTGCATGCAGAAGAACAAAAAGATCTTTGTATCCGCACGCAAATCGGCACAAATCTGGGCGAGCGCATGCAAAACGCATTTGCCGAATGTTTTGCATACTTACATGAACGGATTGTATTGGTAGGAAGTGATTGCCCGGGATTGAACCCGTCACTGTTGCGAAAAGCTTTTCAGGCACTTCGGCGGGCCGATACGGTGTTCGGTCCGGCGGCTGACGGGGGTTATTATCTCATCGGACAAGCCGATACCTGCCGGGATGTTTTTTCAGGCATACCCTGGAGCACCGAGAAAGTCTGGGCCTACTCCCGCAAGCGGCTCGAGATCAACAACTGGTCGTTCGATTTGTTGCCGGTTTTGGAAGATATCGATACGTTGGCCGACTGGCAACGGTATGAACACAAGCTTGCCGATGATCGCACCGGCATTACCCAATCAGGAGAAAGAAAACAATGAAAACAAAACTTCACATTGTAGCCGTTTTGTTCGGACTGCTGCCCGGACCCCCGACCGCATCCGCCGACCCCCCCCCTATCGGCATCGCCATTCATGGGGGGGCCGGAGCCCTGACACGTAAAAACATGGGATCGATAAAAGAAAAAGCCTATCGAAAAAAGCTCGAGGAATCCCTCATGGCCGGATACCGCATCCTGAAATCCGGAGGCAGCAGCCTGGATGCAGTCCAAAGAGCCATCGTGATTCTCGAGGATTCGCCCTACTTCAATGCCGGCAAAGGCGCGGTTTTCAACCTGGAAGGTAAAAACGAGTTGGACGCTTCCGTCATGTCCGGAAAAACCCTCCAAGCGGGCGCGGTGGCAGGCATCCAACATATTAAAAACCCCATACAACTTGCCCGATTGGTCATGGAGAAATCCAAACACGTCATGCTTTACGGAAAAGGGGCGGAAGAATTTGCCAAACGATTCAAGATCCCCATGGTCCCCAACACGTATTTTCACACCCCGGAAAGATGGCGGCAGCATCAAGAACTCAAAAACAGAACGTCCGCCGGCAGGCCATACCGATTTGTTTTCGGCACCGTGGGCGCGGTGGCCCTTGATCGCAACGGCAACCTGGCCGCCGGCACCTCGACAGGGGGCTTGACCAACAAGGAATACGGTCGGATTGGAGACTCACCGATTATCGGAGCCGGCACCTATGCCAACAACCAAACCTGCGCCGTCTCGGCGACCGGCCACGGAGAGTACTTCATTCGCTGGACGGTCGCGCATGACATCTCCGCCTTGATGGAATACAAGGGTATGACCCTACCCGAAGCCACTCATTTGGTCGTCATGGAAAAACTCAAGGCAGTCGGGGGTGAAGGCGGAGTCATCGCCATTGACAAAAACGCAGGTGTGTCCATGGTGTTCAACTCGGAAGGTATGTTTCGGGCGACCGTTCGCCCGGATGGAAGCCCGGATATCAAAATATACCGAGACGAATGATGCGTCATTTTCGACGCGTCCCGCCATTTCATCTCCAGTCTCGAAAATCGTTTTCCATCTATATGCAGAAAATCGGCATCACCCCCCTTTACAAACCACCCGGGGATGATTACATAGGCCTGGTGTAGAGACAGACTCTAACCCAACAAAAGGAGAAAAACATATGAATGTCAAGCCGTTACATGATAGAATCCTGGTCAAGCGCATGGAGGCTGAAGAAAAATCCCGCGGCGGCATCATCATCCCGGAAACCAATAAAGAAAAACCCATGGAAGCCAAAATCATTGCGGTTGGACCCGGCAAAACCAACGACAACGGCAACCTGATCAAACCCGACGTCCAAGTAGGCGATCTTGTTCTGATCAGCAAATGGGGCGGCAGCGAGATTAAAATCGACGGCGAGGAGCATCTGATTCTCAAAGAAGATGAAATCCTGGCCGTTATTGAGAAATAAGGGAGGAACTCTATATGCCGGCAAAAGCGATTTTGTTTCATGAGGATGCCAGAACCAAACTGCTTTCGGGCGTGAACAAGCTGGCCAATGCGGTCAAGGCGACCCTGGGCCCCAAGGGCCGTAACGCACTGTTGGAAAAGTCTTGGGGTTCGCCCACCATCACAAAAGACGGGGTGACGGTGGCAAAAGAAATCGAGCTGGAAGACAAATTTGAAAATATGGGCGCGCAGATGGTCAAGGAAGTAGCGTCCAAGACTTCTGATGTAGCCGGTGACGGAACCACCACCGCGACAGTGCTGGCTCAAGCCATCTTCAAAGAAGGCGTGCGCCTCATCGCCGCGGGCCATGATCCCATGGAGCTCAAGAGAGGGATCGATCAAGCGGTCGATGCGGTGGTTGCTCACGTGAAAAAAACCTCAAAAAAAATCCATGACAAAAAAGAAATAGCCCAAGTCGGCATCATCTCAGCCAACGGCGATGAGACCATCGGAGAAATCATTGCAGACGCCATGGATAAGGTCGGCAAGGAGGGCGTCATCACCGTCGAAGAAGCCAAAGGCCTCGAGACGACCTTGGACTTGGTCGAGGGCATGCAGTTCGATCGGGGATACCTGTCACCCTACTTCGTCACCAACGCTGAAAAAATGACCGTCGAGCTTGAAGATCCGTATGTTTTCATCCACGAGAAAAAACTCAGCAATATGAAGGATCTGCTTCCCGTATTGGAACAGGTGGCCCGAGCTGGAAAACCATTGTTGATCATCGCAGAAGACGTCGACGGAGAAGCCTTGGCAACCTTGGTGGTCAACAAACTGCGAGGCACCCTGTCTTGCTGCGCGGTCAAGGCGCCCGGATTCGGCGATCGCAGGAAAGCCATGCTCGAAGACATCGCTATCCTGACGGGTGGACGCATGTTTGCCGAAGAGCTGGGCATCAAACTCGAAAGCATCACCTTGAAAGACCTGGGAACCTGTAAGAAGGTAAATGTCGACAAAGATAACACCACCATCGTTCAAGGCGCAGGCAAACCGTCCGATCTTTCTGCCAGAGTCAAGCAAATCCGCAACCAGATTGATGAGACCACCTCGGACTACGACAAAGAAAAGCTGCAAGAGCGCTTGGCAAAGTTGGCCGGCGGAGTGGCGGTCATTCGGGTGGGAGCCGCCTCGGAAGCCGAAATGAAAGAGAAAAAGGCTCGAGTAGAGGACGCCTTGAACGCCACCCGCGCCGCGGTGGAAGAAGGCATCGTGGTCGGAGGCGGAGTCGCACTGGTCAGAGCTCAAGCCCAGCTCAAAAAACTCACCATAGAAGGCAGTAAGTCGTTCGGAGTCGAGATTCTTTCCAGAGCCATCGAAGAACCCCTGCGGCAAATCGCCACGAACACCGGGGTAGACGGATCGGTGGTGCTCGAGAAAGTACGCCAGGAAAAAGGCGATTTCGGATACAACGCCTACAAAGAGCAGTATGAGGATCTGGCCAAAGCCGGCGTCGTGGATCCGACCAAAGTGGTGCGCATCGCCCTGCAAAACGCGGCATCCGTAGCGGGCATGCTGTTGACCACCGAAGTCATGGTGTCGGAAAAACCACAAAAGAAGAAGAACCTCCCGGCCGCTCCGGGAGCCGTTGACTACGACGACATGGATTATTGAAGCAGTTGACCAATCCCATCCCTTAAATCTTTTATATCGATCGCCTTTCTCTCGAAAAACACTCATAGAATCGAATTATTGATTTTTCTCATTCATATCGATTGCAGTGGAGTGCATTTTTTCTGTATTTAAGATCATGCAAAGATAGGCATCGATATATATACCTGAATCACGAGAGTCCAATACATCCAACTATCAGAGAGTGTATGTCTGAAATGATTGGACAATTTGGTCATTCCCGCGCAGGAGGCTGTGTCGCAATCTACAATATAATGCACTATGTGTCACTGATATTGGATTGTGGGTAGATCCGTATTCATTCAAGGAGTCATCCCGTCATGGTTTAGGACGGGATCTATTTATTCATGAAAACCGAGTCAAAAATCGAACCAGGGAGTCTGCATACGAGACCTGGATGCCGGATATCGGGGCAGCA
>JBFFBT010000164.1:0-12985 GCA_041560255.1 Myxococcota bacterium
ACATGGATACCATGTGCAGGTCGGGAGGAGTTGTCGTGTCCAACATTCGAATGCCGCTCAGATCTCCTGCGGCGATGAGCCGGTTGTCGCGTTTTCCGGCGCATAGAATGGAAGCCGGGGTGTAATAGTTGCCGGTAATTCTAAGCGCGTGTTTGTCGTCCATGGATGCGATCCAGACACCTGAGAAAGGATCTGCGATATATATACGATCGTGATGCTGGATCGCTGCGCATGCTTCGTTGTATATAGGATATTGGATGGAGCCGACTTGCACCGGTCTCTGGGGATCATGAACGTCTACCACAAACAACCCGCCGTCGTAACTGTTGGCTAAAAACACTTTTTTGCCATCCGAGCTAAAGCTGAGGTGGTTTGTGCTGCCTGGAAGAGGCAGTGTTGCTGCGATTTTTGGAGTGGTCGGATCATGTAAGTCGATGACTTGCAGCCCGGAAAATCCATCGGCCAGGTAAGCATATCGACCTCGTACTTCTACATACATGGCGGAGCCCGGAGTATCGAGAAAGCCTATCTCTACTGGTTTTGAGGGATGTTGGATGGATAAAATCGACAAACCCGCATCGGCTTGAGCGACGAATGCGTATTGATCCACAATTTTGATGTCACTGACTCGATCTCGGGTTGTAAGTGCATGGATCAATGCCGGCCTGGTTGGATCAGTGACATCGATCACCATGATTTTCGGAGAAGAGTCAGCCAGGTAGAGAAGGTTGCCGACCACGAACACGTCGCTTGCCGCTCCTTTGGTTTGAAAAGCGGATACCGGTTGTGGTTGGAGAGGATCTGTAATATCCACCGCAAGCAAACCGCGTTCGGAAGCGGCTATCCAAGCGATATTCCCGGAGATCATGAGGTTTGATCCGCCGCCCAGATACAGTTGGTTTGCGAGCTTGGGTGCATCCTTGTCTGAAAGATCCAAAACCACCAGGCCGTTTTGGAAAGTGCAAAAGGCATACTTCCCTTTGATCTCGAAAGCGTTGATGCGGGTCCACAGAGAGCTGCCCAGGTACGTGAGGGGAGTTTTCGTCAAATCGGAGGCGGGTGTTTGTCTTACCCGCAGTGCGCAAGCTTCAAATATCAATCCGAAAAATATCATCCATGTCAATACTTGTCTGGGACGTTTGCAGGCGGACACAAGATACCTCGGCGGTGGATTGTTTATACCAATTGATCTACATCATATCCCAATTTTATAAGCTCGATTTGGTTCCAATCGTGGATTCCCAGTTTGTACTTGCTTTGAGCTATTTGCAGATATCTCGGGTTGGGAGTCAGGCGGTAACTTTGCTTGAAAACCTGCTTGCGTTTGCCGATGAGAATTTTGTACCCGACCGTGTCGACAGCCACCGGGTCCGTGCCCACCACCAAACCCTTGTAATCCCATACATAGCGGCGGTTGAAATGATGGGGACCTCTCCCGTGGTATTGAGGTGTGAGTGCGCACAAGATATGCAAACGGGTTTTTCCCTTGACCTGAGGGAGGTTGAAAAGCGCCGCAAGATTGATACAGTTGTTGGGGTGGTATTGCGGAATGTTATCGGCGAATGTAACGTAGTTTTTCATACAACCACTCATACCAGCCAGGTAGTGCGTGCGAAGTGGGCGTACGTTGATGAGTGTGTTGGCTTTTACAAATACCGGGTTTTTACGTACACCCCGATCATCGATAGAAATATTTTCCGGCTTGACTCCGATTTCCAATACCCGCCGCTCAATGGCTTTTTCCAGCTGGATAGGGGTGGGCAGGTAGTTCCAGACGTTGCTTTTGATGCCTACAATATCATCGGGGTTGATGATTTTCTTGTACGCATCGATGGGATTTTTTTCTTGGAAGAGGGTTTTGACCGCGTCATCCAGCATCTTTTGGACGATCATGGCATTTACCTTGAAATTTTCATCCAAAACATTTTGGTCACGCACCAGAACCACGCGGCTGGATAAGGTGGTTCCTTTTGAAAGGCGTGAAAAGCCCAGACCGGCACCCAGGGCAAAAGCGGTGCTTTGCCGCATGAAATCACGTCGGGTAAAAATCTTGGTCATGGTCTATTTTCTCCTGGTTGCTGCTATTTTTGTAAGCATATCTATCGCCTGCTGTTTCCCGGGAGCATTCAGAGCGATGGTCAAAACCTTCTGGTTTGCCTGGGCCCAGGTCCAGCCCAAAGTCTCATGCCGAACTGGAGAGGAGGTATCGCCGTCGATGTGATTGATGAATCGCTTCAAGGCCTCATCGGCATCATGTTTTTTCGGATATTGAATCAACAATATATGACTGAGTTGATCGGTGTTGCTCGGTAGCTCCAGCAAAAGACAATCGGTTTTGATAGAAAGATCAAGGATGTTTTCATCGGCGATGTACAAGTGTTTTTGCAAAAGCAGATCGGTGTGAAAAAAACGTACTTTCATTTTTGGAGGTAGGGTTGCGGGCAACCACCTCAACATGTCGGGTTTTTTCCCTTTTGATCGGATGGCGGCGGCTATGGCATGGCCTATTTTTTTCACCGGGATCGATATATTTTTGTCATCGTTTCCCATGGCATAGACTGATACGAAATATCGATTTTTCCAAAAACGCAACAAACCGTCCGCATATTCGGAGCCTTGTCCGACGCCGGCGTCTCCTCGATCATATTCACTGCTGAAAACTCCGTAAGCATCCTGTGCCGAACCCATATCGTACACATCCACCAAGATTTCCATCCCGGTATTGTCGGTATATCGACGTACAAGGGCTTTCTGAAAATCATATGCCAAGTATAGTTCGGCTCCACCATTGATGTGTTTGAAGATGGTTTTGCGATCAAATATCTCGTCTTTTGAACGGAGTGTCCATTGGTCGATCTGTTTCGGAATGTTTTGAAAAACCATATCTATTTCTTGATTGGTGATTGCGAATGGTTGACCGATATTGAACAAAAGAAGACAAATCCACAACATCGCGCTGTGTCCTTTCGTGATTGTGCAAGCCGCGCCAATGTACAGGACTGACGGGGGAAGCGCAAGGGTAAAGATTGATTGGATCGAGAAAGATACGCGGATCTCGTAGATCGAAAGGGCGCCTATTCTTCGTGAATGACTTCAGAGAACAACAGCGTTCCGTAGAATAGATGCGAGAAGTCGCCGCATTCTTCCTGGCGCAAATAATCTATACATTCAGGTGTCATACCGATGATACGCTCGTTGACGACACACACGGCTCCATTTTCGTCCCATTCGGCTTCGAACAACCACTGGTTGACATCGATGCGGATTCCGGCACCGTCATACATGTTGATGGTGACGCCGTCTTGGGTATACGAAGTACCGTTGCCACAGTAGTCAGCTCGAAGAAGTCGGGTACAGGCTTGATGATGGCCTGCCAGTGACTGTATTGTGCAATCGCCGGATTGATTGCATATCCAGGTTTTACTCCAGGGTTTGTAGCCGGCCATGACACATTTGGCGATGACAAATTTCTCACAGGCGAATGTAAAGACTTGGTTGTTGTCCAAGTACGAGCCTCCCCCGGCCACACCTTGTCCGAGATCCCAATGACCAATCAGGGGAATGGCTTTTAAAGGATTTCCGGCCTCGTCCACACCGCATAACGGCAACCATCCTTCTTGGGTTGGGTATGTCACTGTATAGAAGTAAACATCTTTAAAGTTATTCTGTGGGCTTCTTTCCATGGTCTCGATACGCAACTTGATGGTGTTGCCATCATCCAAAAGGGCGGTAAAGACCGCCCCGATCGGGTTGATGCCTCTAAATCGGGTTCTTTTCAGCCGTACTTTATGGCTGATTCGGTTGTCTGACTCGACCGGATTGAGGGAGACCGCCACCACGGACCTGCCATCGAGCACGATGCCGTTCAGAGTTGTACCGTTGAGATCTCTGCCTACCAAAGAGGTCCATCGCCCGGATGGATAAGGCCATCCATAAGAAGACTCGCTCAGCATGAGCAGGAAAAGAACCGAGGCGATACAAAACAGCGACTTGCCGAATTTTTTATTGGGATAACCCATGAATATCCTCCTGGCTTCAGGCTGGGTCCTGCAAACCCAAATTGAGGCCGAAAAAGTCTCCTTGGATTGATAAATGCAATGGGTGTGCCAGATTGGACCGTATAAATTGTTTATGAATTACAAAGTTATATATTTTAAACGTTTGAAAAAATCGATGTCATTTCATACCCACCTGGGTTGAAATTTCTCAGAGGGTAAAAACCCTTTACCGGCGAGGTGGAACGCAGTTCGGATTGGAGGGTTGTACTACCGAGGTTGAAGCGATTGCATGTTCACTCGATAGAGGCCTGAAAGTCGGCGCAGACCCGAAAGCCCACACTCACATCCCGGAATGAAGGTTCGGTCTCTTCGCGATCCGTAGTGCGACTAGAATTCATCCCGAAGTAATAGCTTCCACCCCGAGCGGTATATTTTCCGGGAGCCAAGGAGGAACGGGTCCACTCCCACACGTTGCCGGCCATGTCATATATTCCAAATGGGCTTTGAGATTGGGGATACGATCCTACCTCGTCGGGTCCCATGCCCTGTGGATTTTTCTCATACGTGTCATCATAGTTGGCTTGGTCGGGACCCAAAGTAAAGCCGTTGGGGAACTCCCGGTTGTCGGCCCCTCGGGCAGCCCGCTCCCATTCATATTCGGTGCACAACCGGGCGCCCTTGACCCGTCCGGATTCGTCGAGCCATTTCGTGTATGCTTCCGCTTCGGATACCGATATTCCGAACACTGGAAATTGGAGCCAGTTTTGGTGCTTTCGTTTGGTGCGGCCCGGATAGCTGATTTTTTTCCCTGCGATGGCTGAATACGTCGTGGAGGAAGGCTGAAATGACAATGTCCAGCCATCAGTTGATTTCTGCAGAGATAGGGCTCCCTGGAAACCGCCCTTGTCGATTCTGGGTAGGAATTCGATTTGTCGTGGTTGCGGTATGGATTCCAAAAAAGTGATCCATTCTGCAAACGTTGTCTCGTGGGTGGCGATCAAATATCCGGAGGTCTCTACCTCGTGAATGGGAACGTGGTGGAAAAATTCTTTGCGTTGAGCGTCTTCTGCGGCGCTTCCAAACATAAAACGGCCTGGAGGGATATAAACAAAGCCGGGCGGCAGGTCTTCCATCCGAGGTTGGGAGACGGTGAAATTCAGCTTTTGTCCGCTATGGACCATAAAGGGGTAACGCACAGTTGCACGCTCGGGAGCTTGCAGAGTAAATAGATATGAGCCCGGCGCCAATTGGATTTCGGTGGAGGGCTTGACCATGGCTTCGAGGATTTTGAGGCCGTAATTGTTTTTTTCATTCAAAAAGTATTGCATGAGCTCTATGGTTGGATTGTCCGTTGTGGTTTGGATCATGACCGTGCCCGGTTGGTTCAGCATGCGTGACCACTGTCCGGTTTGATCATACAGTCCCAAGCGTTGGATAAGCTCGTCTTTTTCGATACTCGTGTGAAGAGGCCGGGCCGACCGAACCCTTTCATACAAAACCATGGCAAAACGGTCTCTGACCGCAGGTCGATTTGGATCCAAAAATATCGCGGTCTCGAGCAATTGGCTCGCTTTGGCATACTCCGGCCGAATTTTTGCCGTGGTTTTTAGATATTCAGACCATACCTGCTCGGCCGCCTCCTCTTTTTGATGATCGAAAAGATCGATGGCGACTTGATACAATTGATCGGCCTGTTGTTGGGTTTGATGGATGATTTCGATGATCGAGTTGGCTTTTCCCATCAAATTGTCCACCCGGCGGTTCAGATCGAGGCGTGACTTGAGATGAATTCCCGTATAGATGAGTCCGATCAAGATGGGTGCACCGAGCAAAAGGAGTATGCGAAGCATCCGCTTGTGCTTGGCAGCTCGAGCGGAAGCTCGAAGGAATTCTCTTTCCCGATCCGTCAAATTCTGCAATCCGGCGGTTTCCGACAATTGGCGTTGGCTCCATAGGGTTTCTTTGGCATGCTCCAATCGAATCCATTCGGATACTGCCGATTGCAGACGTTCACGAATGATTTTTGCGTCCGCATCGGCAGACAACCATTGAGCCAACTGGGTCCAACCGGAAATCAGCGCCTCATGAGCAATTTCGAAGCAGGGTCCCTCGGGTGTGTCTCTGACAACCACCAGCCTGCCGCGAATCAGTGCATCCAGGGCAGCGGCGTTATGAGGATGCTGGGCATCGATTTCAATCTCGGTTTTTCTGGCCCGGGTACCGTCCGATGTTACAAATTGTATCATCAACGCTCTGACTGCTTGGCGGGCGGCCGGGACCATCTGGGCTACGACATTATCAGCATGTCTCGATAAGGCGCCCGAGACGCCGCCGATGGCTTCGAGATCAGCTTCGCCTATGACTTGGGTGCTCTTGTCGCGGGTTTCCCACAATTCGGCCAGCGCAAACTGCAACAAAGGCAATCCTCCGCTGGCTTCCATGGTTGCATGAGCCAATTTGTCGATCAATTCTTCTGAGTCGAAGCCCACTCCTTTGGCCTGAGCAGGACCGACAATGGCTTCTCGTATGCGTTCGGTTGAAAGCGCGCGTAAAAAGTACAAGGCCCTTGAAAGCTCGTCGGATAATTGCAATTTGTCGGCCAAACGTCCGAGAAAATCACTTCGGATGGTTGCGAGCAACCTGAGGCTCGGCAGAGGCGACGAAAACCAAATCAAAATCTCTCTCATGACCTCCTGCTCTTCGTCCTGTGCGTGGGTGACCAACTCTTCGAGTTGATCCACAAAAATCACCAGGCCGTTTTTCTCTGTAAGTCCGGCCTGTAGATCCCGCACCACTCTGCTGGGATCATCAATCAGGGCTTGGATGGTTTGCTCCACATTGCGTTGAAGATGTTTGGCTATCACCACAGCCAGGGAGGTGACCGGACGTTTGCCTGGAATCATGGTGGCTATATGCCAGTTTCGATTTTTTTCGAACCAATCGTTTACCCTGGGCAAAACGCCCGCGCGACAGAGTGAAGATTTCCCGACCCCCGAATCACCTGCCACGAGAACGAACGGTTCAACCGATAATCTTTCCAGCACCATGCGAATTTCGGAATCACGCCCAAAGAAAAGGTTTTGGTGTTCCATTTCAAAGGCGTGTAAACCGCGATAGGGATTGCCTTCAGGTACGATGTTTCTGCGGGTCTCGGGAGTGAACTGCATGAGGGCCGCACGCATTTCGTTTCCGTTGGCGTAGCGCAAGGCCGGATTGCGGTTTAGGCAGCGTTGCACCAGCTTTTCGAATGCCGGATCGATTCCACCCAACACATCTGAAAGCGGTTTGGCGTCTTGGCTGATTACCTTCGTCCAAAGCTCTGCAATGGTATTGCCCGAATGCGGGGGGCGGCCGGTGCATAAAAAGAACAGCAGAGCTCCGAAGGAATATATATCCGAGCGAAACGTGGCTGGTTCTCCACTGAGAACCTCGGGTGCCATGTAGGAGGGAGTACCCATAATGGCTCCCGGAAATGTAAGCATGGTTTGTCCGAATGCCGCATCGGTCTGCTGTGGGTTTGAAAAAGAATTCAGATCGAGGGTGTCGAGCGCCGAGATCATTCTTTCGGGTTTTTTTACCGAAAGCGTAGATTCGAATTCTTGCCGGGGATCGCTGGTAGGCTCGATCAGCTTGGCGATGCCGAAGTCAAGTAGCTTGGTTTCTCCTTCTTCGGAGAGAATGGCATTGGCGGGTTTGATATCGCGATGAACCACTCCTCGTCGGTGAGCTGCAGCCAATCCACACGCGATGTGGGTGGCGATATGAATGAGTTGATTGAACTCGACCGGGGTTTCGATCTCATCCAGCGCCGAGCCGCGGATGTATTCGGACGCCAAATAGTGTCTTCCATGAGTTTCGCCGATTCGATAAATGGATACGACGTTGGGGTGTTGCAGGCGGGCAATCGCGCGGGCTTCCAGAATGAACCGCTTGTGGGCTTCGGACTTGGCGTCGGGGGAAGCAATGAACTTGATAGCCACGTAGCGGTCCAGCACCAGATCTTCGGCCAAGTAAACTTCGCCCATACCTCCTTTGCCGAGCAGACGCACCAATCTGTAGCCATCGAATTCGGTGCCGGTCGTCAATGTCAACATGACGGCCCCAAAATCATTTGCCTCCAAACGCCTGGATGTAAAGAATCTTCAATAAAAATATATAGGTTAGTTGAATGATTGTAAAGTTTTTCGGATGGTTGCCGATAGTATAATATGGGAGCTTGAGCGTACTGATGTGACGGCGGACCACAAAAGAGTTACTATTTTCAGAGAGCTGACGTATGGCATATGTAACCATTTTGGGATTGGGAAAGAGATTTGAGCTGGGTCAGACGACCACGCTCGGTAGGATGCCGGGCTGCGGCATCGTGCTTGCCGATAAGTTGGTTTCCGCCAACCACGCAGAAATTCGGCGCACACCCGAAAACCGATATCTCATTATTGATTTGAAAAGCACGCATGGTACCTATGTCGGCGGAAACCGGGTGTATGAGAGCATATTGTCCGATGGGGATGAAATTTTTTTGGGAATGACTCGTTTGCAGTTTCAAGACCGGCGGCAGGATCTCGAAGACGCAACCCAAGTCGATGTGGAAGCC
This sequence comes from Myxococcota bacterium, assembly GCA_041560255.1. Classification (GTDB taxonomy): domain Bacteria; phylum Myxococcota; class B64-G9; order B64-G9; family B64-G9; genus JBFFBT01. Next base: position 8,593 of record JBFFBT010000164.1, read on the forward strand.
GAAGCCGCCAGCCCCTGGATACAAACCAGGATGCAATTTAGGCAGGATACCCATTTTCCCCCCGAGCACAATGTGACCGACATGGAGGAGTTGCGGTGTAACTATGAAAAATTACGGGCGGCATACGAGCTGACGAAAGCCATCGGCGCCGAAGACGATCTCGATATGTTGCTCGAACGCATCGTGGATACGGCTTTTGGCTTATTGCCCGCGGATCGGGCTGCGGTTTTGCTGGTAAATCCGAAGTCGGGTAAACCGGAACCGCGCATCGCCAAACGCAGGCAGGGCGGCACGGAAAAAATTATTTTATCGAAGAGTATCATTCAGGAAGTCGTACAGCAAAAAACCGGATTTGTTTTGACCGATGCAGGTAAAGACTCACGGTTCGAGAGCGCACAGAGCATTATCAGCCAAGGTATTCGTTCCGCTATGTGCGTTCCCATGCTCCTGGGAAAAGAGCTGGTCGGGATCATGCATCTGGACTCACAAGTCGTCAACAACGCTTTCGGCGCCAAGGATCTCGAGCTGTTTGCGAGCATTGCGGTTCATGCAGCGCTGGCTGTCAAAAATGTCACCCTACGCAAAAGAATACAGGATGAAGCCAAAACTCGACTTCAGCTTCAAAGGTTTTTGTCGCCCAGTTTGGTTGAGCAGGTCGTTGGGGGCAAGCTGAGCTTGGGAAAGCAAGGACAGCTTCGCGAAGTGACCGTGCTGTTTGCGGATATCCGTGGGTTTACGAGGATGAGTGAAAATATGCAACCCGCAGAAATCGTCGAGTTGTTGAACGCCTATTTCGAGATATTGGTGGGAGTCTTGTTCCGGCATGGCGGCACGTTTGATAAATACATGGGTGATGGGTTAATGGCTTTGTTCGGATTTCCAGTCAACATTCCCGAAGCCCCTCTTGCGGCCGTGCGTTGCGGATTGGAGATGCATGCTGCGGTCGAATCGCTCAATCGGGATCGCAGGCTTGGCGACAAAATGCCGATTGAGATTGGAGTCGGTATACATACCGGTGAAGCTCTATGCGGTACGATCGGATCATCCAAGGCTATGCAGTATACGGCCATTGGTGATACGGTCAACACTGCATCGAGATTGTGCGCTTTGGCTGATCCTGGTACGGTTGTGGTGGGTGAGCGTACTTTGGAGCCCATCGCCCATAAAGTCCTATCCCGGCGACTTCCGGACACCCGGCTCAAGGGAAAATCGAGCTCTCTCAATCTCTACTGTGTCCAGGAAATCCGGTAACTAATTCTTTTTTTCTCATGGGCATTCTTTGAGTTTTGATGTAAAATGAATGATGTGTGGTTCGATGGGTATAAAGTTGCACTTGATGATAAAATAAAGATTGATAGGATGAATGGTATATGCTGAATCCTCGCTCGCTTTTCGGGTTGTTCCTGTTTGTATGCAATACGGCTCATGCGCTTGAAAACAATCCCCCCGGCTTGCCGCTCATCACCAACTATACCAGTAGGGAGTATGAAGGCGGCACGGAGAATTGGAACGTCGTCCAGGATCAACGGGGATTGTTGTACATTTCGAATGTCGGGGGTGTTTTGGAGTTTGATGGCCAGGAATGGCGCGTCATAGAGTTGCCTCGCCGCACCAAGATCAATGCGCTTGCGATCGGTAAAGATCAACGCATATACGTCGGAGCCTATTCGGATTTTGGATACCTAAAATCCGATTCGCTGGGTCGCCTGCAATTTGTGTCCCTGGTCGAAAAAAACAACTTGGATGCCGGTTCGGTCGGATATGTAGGTTTTGTGTTTTCCCATGGAGATGCAATCGTTTTTATTTCCCAGAGCATGATTTTTCGATTGCAGGATAATGTTTTGACCTCGAGTAAAATGCCGGCGCCGGTCACTGCTGCGTATCGACTCGATGGTGAGATTTATCTTACCCTGAATGAAAAGGGTTTTTTTAGATTGGATGTCAAAGAGCTGAAACCGCGGTTGATCAGTACGTGGTTCGCACGGGATTATCTCTTTGGAATGGTGCCTTATCGAAACGGACGCGCATTGTTGGCCTCGTACAAGAAAAAGATCGTATTTTTCGATCCTGAAAATCGGAAGGGAGTTGCTTTGGCCCCGGCCGAGCGGTTGACCATGAAAACCCGGGAGGTGATGAAAGGAAAACAGCTGGTGTGCATGAAAAAAATGCATGACGACACATTGGTTTTCGGAGCTTTGGGGGCCGGACTGTATTTCTTTTCGCTGGAGGGCGAATTTTTGATGCATCTCGATAAATCCAAAGGATTGGTTTCAAACGGGGTGTATGATGTGTTTATCGATTCGCGCAACAATTTGGTGGTAAGCACCGACAATGGCATCTCTTATGTGGAGACGGGAACGCCTTTTCGAATCATCGGCGACAAACTGGGCGTGGAAGGACTACCCAACATCGCGCATCTGCAAAAAGGCGGAGGATCGGGTGGATCGGATCGGTTGTATTTCGGGACCTTTCAAGATCTGTACTATCATGATGTCGCCGATATGGGTATGGATTTCCATAAAATACCTACCAGATCGGAGTCATGGGATATCCTCGAAGCCAACGGGAGACTTCTGTTGGCCGGTTCACATGGAGTTGTGGAGCTCACGCAATCCGAGCTGAAACCGATTTTTGAATATCGCATCGTTTTTTCATTGCTGCAACCCAAACGCGCCCCCGATAGGTTGCTCGCCGGATCGGCGTTGGGTTTGTTTTTGATGCAATACAAAGACCATGCATGGCACTACTGGGGAGCGGTCGCCGGGTTTTCGCAAAACGTATATGCAATGTCCGAAGATCCGGATGGAAGTATCTGGATTCATACTCGGGAAAACAATGGAGTCATTCGCTTGAGATTTTCCCCTGATTTTACGAAAGTGACTCAGAAAACCCATTATACCCGGCAACACGGATTGCCGTCTCTCGAACATGTATTTGCATATCGAGGCAATGCTAGGATGTTTTTCGCAACCCAAGATGGGATCTACGGGTTCGATCAGATCAAAAATCGGTTCGAGCCCGATCCGTCGTTTACAGATAGCAGAGGGGAACGAGTTCAGTTTCTCAAGGAGAAATCAAATGGGGATATCTGGTATGGAACCTCGAGGAAGGTAGGTGTTTACCGCAAAATCAATGATCGTGAATATCGGTTCAAATCGAGCCCTCTATCGAGAGTGGAGCAGTTTGGGTCCTTTGGTATTGTGGGTTTTTTCGGCGAGCGGACATTGATCGCCGTGGTGATGGATGGATTTTTGCATTTCGATCCCGAGCATACCCAGATATCCAAATTGTCTTTTCGGGCTTTGATCCGCAGAGTGAAACAAGCCGGCAGAGTAATCTTCGATGGTGGTGTTCGGGCACATTTCAAAAAAACCAAGAGTTTACAGGCCGAAACAACAGATCCGAGCTTCCCCTATCAAAAGGGTCAGATGCAGTTTAATTACGCGGCTCCGTTTTTCGAAGGAGCGACGCATACGCAGTTCAAAAGCATGCTGAGGGGCTTTGATGAAGACTGGTCCGATTGGAGCAAAGAAAACCAAAGAACATATACGAATTTACCGGAAGGTGAGTATGTGTTTTTGGTCAAAGCGAGGAATGTATACGGCGCAATCACTCCAGAAGCCGCCTATCGTTTTTCGATCCGACCACCCCTGTACCGAACCGTTTGGGCGTATATGGGATATACCTTGATGGCGGTGTTTTTGGTTGTATCTGTGGTAAAAGTCTACAACCGGCGTCTCATTTTAGAAAAAGTGCAACTAGAAAGAATGATTGCCGAAAAAACCCGCGAAATCAAGGAAGCCAGCCTGCGGGATCCGCTGACGGGTTTGAGAAACCGGCGGTTTATCTCCGAAGTGGTGGAGCCGGAGATAAACTCGTTCATCTCATTCAGCAAACATCTGCACAAAGCCAAACAAAGGCGTAAAACCGATGATCCACAACTGATGGTGGGAATTTTTCTTTTGGATATTGATCATTTCAAGACCATCAACGATACCTATGGACACAGAGCCGGTGATCGGTTCCTCGTGCAACTGTCGGATATCGTCAGGACGTCGATTCGGGAGGACGATTTTTGTATCCGTTGGGGAGGAGAAGAGTTTTTAATTGTGCTTCGAAATACCTTACCGGACTATATCGATCTTTTCGCTCATAAGATCAAAAAACAACTCTCGGATACCTACTTCAAGATTTCGGAGGATGGAAAAGTGGTGGTGCGACGATCGTGTTCCATCGGATATGTTTCATTACCCCTATACGATCAAAGACCGGATTTTTTGTCTTTCGAGCAGATGATCATGTTGGCCGATCTAGGTCTCTATCACGCAAAAAGCAACGGTCGCAACCTGGCGACCCGCATTCGACCGGGAGATAAGCTACCTGTCGAAGAAGA
>JBFFBT010000165.1:0-12863 GCA_041560255.1 Myxococcota bacterium
CGAAGCGGGCCGCATGGATCCCTTGGTCTTGGATCTCAAGCTCAACGAAATGCTGGACATGTCCGAAGAATAAAGCCACCAAGGAGGCGTAGGCGCATGAACGTCAACAAAGTATACATTATGAGGCTCAATATATTCGCTATTTGCATCGTGGGTTTGGGGTACTCTGGCTGCAAAAAAGACCAAGCCATCCCTCCCGGACAACAGCCCGCCGTCCAAACGCCCGCGGGCTCGCCGGAACCTCGACTCGAAGTCAACGCGAGCCAAGAAGATCCGGCGAGGTTGGTGTTTGTGGAAACTCGGCTGATCGATCCCACAAACACCCACTGGAGCAGTCCTAAAAAAGAAATAGCCATGACCATCTTGTCCGACGGAAGCGGGCAAAAGGACCTGTTTGAAGTAAAAAAGCCCAAGAAGGGCAAGAGAAGCGACTACTGGATACTCACGGATCTAAAACGGTGGATCTATGAGTACAAACACCCGTATGGAGAGAAATCGTTTCATATGTCCAGCAACCTGGTTATCGAAAATTTCGATGGCAGCGAGCGAAGGTTGGTATTTGAGGACACCAAAAAAGACAGCGACATTGCCGTTTCAAGCGGAGATGACCCGGCGCTTGCCCACTTTAGTAATGTTAGAGCACAATTAGCTTTGGTGGACGGCATGCTGCATATACCATCCAACACATTTTGGATCGACCTCGGCTGGAGCATACGAAGCATCGAGATTGACACACTAAAAAAGCGGATTATTCGAGTGAGGGTGGCATCGCCGATACCCATTTCAAAGCATGTGGCGTATGTCAATCATTACGACAAAGACGGCAACCAATCCGTGGCCCGCATCGACATGCGCTCGGGAAAAGTAACCATTTTGCCGAAAGAATACAATGATTTTGATCTAGAACATGGATCGGTGTCCACGGATGGCAAAGTGATAATGCTCAGGAAAAGAACCCAGGAATTTAATAGAAAAAGTATATTGGATGTATCCATCCATGACGCCGCCTTCAGAGTGAAAAAAAAGTTCGGAGTCAATGAAAACTACAAAGGATCATTCATAGCTTGGGTGGGACCGTACGGAAAGTGGATATATTGGTTGCATGATGATGCTATTCGCAGAACGAGAGTCTCCACTTTTCCAGATATCGGAAATATCGACGTAACCAACCTGCTTGAAAAATCGCAGATTGTGTATTTGAAGCGCAGAGCCGGTAATTATATCTACCCAACCACGCATATCCAGATCTTTCCGGTCACGGAGCCGAATCCATGAAAACGGCAATATTGAAACGATACGCTTTTTTGCTTTCGGGCCCTTATTTTCCCACCGAAGAGCAGAAGATCAAACAAGGGACCTTGCAGCTTGCAAGCAACCGGTATTTTACCATGCAGTGTCCGGATGGGCTTCCCACGATTATGTATGCGGACGATTTCGCTCGGGTGCGCTCTCTCAAACAGGACATGACTCCGTACGAAAGCGCCATGCAGCATCTAGCCAAAGCGCCTCTGGCAATCCGGGTGATCCCCAAGGGCGTGGCCCGGGCGGCATTTCTTACCGATCCCCAAAAGTGGCAAGCCGAGCTTTGCGGTTTTGTCCGTGAAAAAATCTCCCAGACCATCCAGACCATCCCGGTGCGGTTTACCTATGGGCACCTGAAGCTCGCAGACCAATCACGTTCCGAACAGGATGCGAGAATACATCGGTATTTCAAGGAGCAACAAGGACCGCTCGCGGGCCAGCTCATACCCAAGCTGCAAGTTGTTTTTGTGCTGGTGCCGAGTCGGTTGATAAATAAAGATAAAATTGATGATTACCTCCCATCGATTAATACCCAAGCAAACAGCAGGATACACGTCCTGAACACCCCTGAGGTGAAGGACGACTTGTCCTATCTTTGCTCGCTTACGGCCAAAAAGCTCGAGGGAGATTTCAAGGTGTATTGCCTGGTGGATCTGAACAATCCGTTGCACGAGGGTACCTACACCATCAAATTTGACAAAAACCTTCTAAGCGGATCCTTGTTGCAATGGTGCAACCAAAAAAACCTGGATTCCATCACCTACAGCTTGGATGTCAAGCTGGGTATATCCAACCTGATAGGTGATTTCGATCTGCATATCATCGATGCACACAATCTGGAAGAAGCCGTGATCGGCCAGTTTCCACAGCGTTACGCGGATACCTTTATCGGCTCTTTGTACCGGAAAGAAAACGGCCAAACCAATCAATCGCAAAACCGAAAAGATGAAAGCAGCCTGTCTTCTTGGGCTATGAAATACGAGTGGATCAACGCGCACCGCAAGCTTGCCATTGGAGCGATTGACGGCGAAACCGATGAGCGTATGAACAGTTTGGCGACAATTGGTTTTGAGCTCTTGAATGCATTGAGTAGAGACGACCAAGAGGCGCAACTTATGGTCACCACTCTACAGGGTGCCTGGGACGGTGGCTACGGCATGTACGAGGCTGTCAAGGCATGGAACTCTTTTGATAAGGTCAAAGCAAAAGCAGACGCGGTGTATAAAAAAGTGCTCACGCAAGCCGACGGGCCTTTGCTCGAGCGCATTTGGCGCGCCGGGCGAGCGAGAGATTTTGTCACCAAGCATTTGCAATCCGATGTGACCAAGGTGCTTTCTTTTACCGATAAAGTCGGGGATATGGATGTGGCCAAGCACTCCGAGGCCACCATCGCCATGCTTTTAAAAGACGGTATTCCCGAAGAATACCGGATTTTTGATGAGATGGTCGCCAACCAAAAGCTTATGGTGGCGGCCAAGGTGATGGCTGCTTTGGACGTGGCGGTGTGCGCTTCAAAGATCATGGGGTTGTGGTACGAACGAAACCAATTGGATGACCAAGCCCATCTACACCAAGGTCGGTTTTCGGCCGCGGCAAAAAAATACCAAGAAAAGTATTTTCATAAAGATATCGGATACGTTTGCAATTCGAGCGCCATCAGCACATTGGAAGCGTTGCGTTGTACCGCGGACACAATGTCTATGAAATTGGAAGAAACGGAAAGACATCTGGTTATAAGCGCGGTAGACGCTGCACTCAATGTGATGGTGTACGTACCCGAGGTGGGGCAGATCATCGCTTTGGTTCTTATCATGAAAAATTTTGCTCAAGGCATGGCAAGCCTGATCGGCAACTTGGCCAGGGTGGTGGACAAAACTTTTTTTGACAGCATGGGAGCACAAGCGCTTTACAAATGGAGAGATTTGGGATTTTTAGCCAGACAAAGCAGTGTCAACCAAACCGGCTTGGAAAAAAGCCTCATAGGACGTGATTTGAAAAACGATCCGGCCGTACAGTTTCGGGTGCGTGCAGAAGTGCTGTGCGCCCTGGTGGGGTTGATTGCCCGCCTGGGACCGAGGGTGAATAAAAAAGAGGATTTCAGCCGAAAATTCGAGCAATACGATATCAAGGGCTTTATCGATAACTATATCCTCATCCCCATACCGGATGCGGTGGTGCCGGCAGGTTCCAAGGTACCCTTGGACGAGCTTTGGTTTTATCAACGTGGTTGCGCCCCAAATTTCAGGGTATTGAGCAAATTATCTCCCTTGACCGATCATGACACTCCAAATCCTGACGCCATTGTGCATTGGGTACCTGTCCATTATCAGGATATGTTTCCCATCCATGGGATGCAATCCATGAATGCGCTGAAACTTGCCGAGCTTTTATGCAAGGACTACACCAGCGTGAAATCGTCCAATGTCGTATTCAGCCGGATTTACGTCAAAAGAAAGGGAGCCTGGGTACAGATAGAACAAGACGATCGGCCCATTTTGGCAACTGACGAGCTTCGCATAATCGTAGTGTTTGAAAGTGAGGACGACATAAGCGGAATGCCTGTTACCATCCAGCTCGTGCGTGTCAATACCTTGTTTGACACCCATGGCCCCAAATACAAAACCGGGCTGGGCGCCGTACCTACCTTCGCGAGCGAAAACAACGGTGAAGACAAGGGGTTACTCATCGGCACCGAAGAGGAGCACTACATCAGCGACCGGGATAAAAGGTATTATAGTTGTGTGGTTCATCCTTTCTATATTTTTCAAAACAAACTGTTTCGAGGAGCCAAGCCCATTGATCACATCGGCTTGAGCATAGACGCGTCCATGCAGGCAAGGTATGTAATCACCGCAGGAGCTATGAACAATGAGCCTATTCACACCGGCCCAAGTAGAGACGATACCTTCACTGTGCATATGCCGATTGAAAACAGCTTGTTTTGCAACATGATACTGGATAGTCAGTTTTTGGCCAACAAAACCTCGAACGCAACGAGAAGAAAGGTTTTTGACCGCGGGTCTAAATTGGGTGTTTTAGGCCTTTTCATCAAGCATAGAGGAGTTTGGAAGTATTTCGATCCCGATGAGAAAGAAGTGAGCTTTCCTGATTTTGACTTTTCATGGACCAGCGGATTTTCCCTGTTGTTTGTGCTGAGCGCGTTTTATCATTTTCTGCCTGAGGACACCAAGCTTCCAGTCAGGTTGCCTGCGTGGTTGCATACGACCGAAAACACCTGGATAGACTGCCCTGGTCCTGCATATCCTACCCAGTTGTGCATGTTTGACAGGAAAAAGCATACCAAGCATTGGTCCATGCAAGCGATGTGCGCACATATGTATAAACATGGACTTTTAAAAGAGAATGAAAGGGTGCATGCCGAATCAATCTCCCGCTTGATACCTTCTGACAGGTATGTTCTATTGCCCGACATCGTGTTGTTCGCAGCTCGGGTCGACTGCGCGTACAGCGTGGAAGATGACACCGGCAGAATGCAAACATATATGGGTTTCAAGCCTTTTGGGGAGTTTTTCAACAAGCCGGACACACACGACTTGTACGATTTTCGACTCGAACTAAAAGGAGAGCCCGGAGTTGGATTGGAAGCGACTTGCCGCGCAAAACTGCGTTTGCCTCCTATTGGCCCGGACACCAAGGGTAGGGCGTTCTTGCATGATGAAAAATTTGTTACCAATGGTCCTGCGGCCGGCTTGCTTTCCGTCCAACAATCGGATTACCAATAAAGCGCCGAGTATACCGATGACCAATTCTCAGATGAATACCAGCATGATCATAGTGATACTGGTGTCAATTTACATGAAAAATTGGCTGTTAGGAAATGGCCATTCATAAAAGAAAATGTACATTTTCCCGAGACCTTTGCATTGGGTGACTCGCCACTTAGATCTAGATTACAAGATTTTCCGTTGTAATCCGGCCACTGCTCTCCAGTAAGAGGAGGTCTGGAAAGAATGACCCTGTTTAAAAAGTTTTGTTCTTCCAAATGAAGATTAGTTTCATTTTCCATATTGTCCAATAAGATAACAATTTTGGCTGTCCATTCTCGCTCTTGATTGGGTTGTTTGAGATAATGTATAACAATCGAATAGGGATCTGAGTATTCTTGACACTCGATGCTGTCGTAATGACAATCCAAGAAATCGCACTGACCGCCATATAGGCCACCAATGTCCTCATTACAGGAATATATTTTGATAGCCATCAAAACGAATATGGATGTAATCACAATGATTCTTATTCTAGCCTTACCTGAAATGTTCAAATCATCTTGTTGAACAGTTTCAAACATTAGAAACCTCCGTATAATTACTAGGTATGCTATGGACCATCTCTGACACAACGGATTTCGTGTTTAGCACCTTTGTCGTACCGACTGACGGATCCATTGTGATTGAAGTAAACGATCCAGACCATCATCCAGTCTTCTGGATCTTCAGAAGACGACCAATGTTTTACACATGCGCCTTTTATTGCGGGATCCCAAAAACAGTCATCAGTCCCTGGTCCCACGCTTTCTGGACAACCATAACATTCATCCGATCTGCATGATTGACTAAGGCAACTATCTATAACACCGCACGTTCCATTGCTCGAATCTGTGACTTGGGTTTTTGCGCAACCTCGTATAAGAGATCGGAGCTCACTTATTGTAGGCAATCTCCAATTCGATTTACTTCCCAATATTAAATTATCGCAATAAGTAACGGCTTCACTCCAAAAATCTGCAGAAGTTGATGGAGGATTTTGCCATACAAGATTCATCTTTGTGTCATGCCAACAATAGTTGTTGAATTCACCTTGAGCTGTACAGCATGAATTTTCTGAAGGATTGCAGTCTGGGAAACATGCTGCATTACCACAACCATTTTCACAAGTTTTGCACTCAGGATATGCACCACCTGTTGCATTACAGATTTGATTGTTTTCACATAGCCTGTCTGAAAGATTGGTCCAGGGTTTTTCTTCTTCTGTAGCACCGTCACACCCTGCTGTTGTTCCATTACACTTCGTAACAAGTATTCTTTCTTGACCATCTGATCCACAAGATAGTGGTAAACTGCATTGATATTCCGTCCATCTCATACAGATATCTCCTTCATCTCGAATTTGGCCGTTATCGCAGCATAGCCCCGCGCTGCACCCATTACATTTTCCATTGGTACAGCCAAATTGTCCACAATCAACACAACCAGCTCCTTGATCATTAGATTTACAAGCGAACGAAGCGCCACACTGATCAATCAAATCCCATGGTTCATCACATGGCTCACTCACGCATTCTCTTCTGTATGCCGAAGCTCCGCATTTGTCGGTAGGTTCACATTTATATTCGAACCTTACACATTCTTTTTCGTCGTTGCGCTGATAGCCATTTTCTTCATCACATTTCTCACATTGATGCCCCGTATAACCGGTATTGCATACGCATCTTTTTTCTTGGATACATGTTCCTTTACCTGAACAAGATTGATCTCCTTCTATATCAGCGTTGCAATACACCACTTTGATTGACAGATCTTTGCTTTGGGTTTGTCCATTAGAGATCGAATCGTCAGTCACATGCAGCCCAACAACAACTGCAGCTTCTTGTATGTTTGTCGGTATACCTATGAGCTCCCAGTCGTTAGTTTGGTCATTTTCCTGTACAGACAACCATTTTAAATCCGAACTTACAATCCAAGAATAAGGCTTTAGACCACCAATAACTTTAAGGGCAAATCTATATTCTTTACCTAGAATGGCATCATCAAGACTATTGGTCAGTATTTCTATATTTTTCTGATCAACCTCAACACATTGATTTTTTTTATTGCATAAATATTTGTCAATACATTCAGCGTTGCTTTCACAAACTCCTTGTAGTTCCGGCGCACATCCACTAGCCAACAAGATCACACTAACTGACGATATTATAAAAATTTTCCTAACATTCATTATATACTCCCTATTTTTCTTAGTATTGTAATATTGCAACATATTGCTGACCCTTTATTATAGTATTGCCTCCTTTGTCTTGTAAAGCCAAACTAGGTTTTCAATTCTATGCTCTCAACTCATTCCATTTAGATATTGCCATTATCTAAAAGTGAAATCGACACTTTATGATTGATAAATTATGCAATATTTATGCCAATACAGACCGTGCCGGCTTGTGTGTAGTCATAAGCTCGGGTGAAAGCAAACTCGATCCATTGCTCCAACTATAAGAAATATTTTGACTTATCTAAAATACAAACTCTTTTTAATGAAGATCACAAGGAAATAGACCAAAAGAAAGGACAAAGTATGCGGTAAGCAAAGGACTCTTATGGCTTGTCAACAATATCTAGGGCTTTAATTTGAACTTCCTCTGAAGCTGAACCATTCGGGTTGTACAATATAATTTTGAATTTGATATCGTCCAAAACCATAAAAGAATAATATCCCTTATGTTCTTCCTCCGTAACCGGACCTGCGATAAAAACATGATTTTCCGCCAACAATTCTTTCCTCTCGGCATTTTCGAATTCCCAACCAATCGTTCCATTCTTGCCTTTCTCGATTTCAGGTTGCAAAGTAAAAAAACTTTTAATGACCGGCAACCCAACAAAATTCTTCTTTTCATCTCCATCTTGTTGCCCACAAGATAGTACGAGAGAGATCAAAGACAAACAAACCATTGGAGTAAAATGTTTTTTCACAACGACCTCCTTTTTTGCATTAATTATTACTATACAATCTTTTTTTTTCAAACCAATTGGTATGCCAACTCAACCACCACTCACAGGTAACCGACCTTAGGATGAAACGTTTATTCCACGCTCATCCGACCGTTATCTTGCAATTGCACGGTTCGGCTGATATGCTCGAGTGAATTTCAACAATCAATAACCTACTGAAAAATCCTTTGGGGGGAGAGATAACCGGATAATCTCATCTACTCATTTCACATGCTTGGTCGGCCCCACAAGACCAACGTTTTGCCATGGAGGACGGGGGTTTTAAGACGAAAATCAACTTTCAGAAAAGGGATACCCATGAAAAAGAGCTCGCTTGGTATGCTGGTGTTTTTACTTTTGGCCGGATGCAGTGCATCGAAACAAAGCCTGCGTCAAGATGTCAACCCGGATGCCCGCATCAAACCTCCTTGTCAGGCTGAAATCCAAAAGGACGTGGATCAAGATCCCATTCAGCAAGAACGTGACACGATATACTCACTGCTTGCCTACGCCGTCGTCTTCAAGGACTGGCAAACCAAGGATACCGACCCGGCGCGAGGACACAACATCGGGAGTGTGCTCGTCAATCCGGGTGGGGATGTCGTTTTTTGGGCAAGAAACTGTAACAAGATTACGGGCAACGGCACCCAACACGGTGAAGTTCGACTCATGCATGGTTATCTGGCAAAAGTAAAAACCTACAATCTCAAAAATTTCATCGTATATACAACTCTCGAGCCATGCGCTATGTGCTCGGGAATGATGGCCTTGCAAAGCATCGGGAGAACCGTGTATGGGCAGACAGATCCGGATTTCGGCAAAGCCATCGAGCGATTGCAACTGGACTCGAAAAAACTTCCCAATGGCTACAAACCCTATCCAAGAACCGAAAATCTGGTATCCGAGCCGGCTCAAAACGAATTCAGAGCTCGAATAGATGCTGCCTACAAAAAGTACCAGGATCAGGGAGGTAAGAGTCTGACCGGTTGGCTGCTTTCGGATGAGGCAAAGGCTCTATACAAGCAAGCGGTTGATGCGTTCAATAGGTTCAAGGTCGAGCATCAAGAAAACCAACAGATTTATCAAAAGGCGAAAGATTTTCTAAAGACCGTCCCCGATCACTATGTTCCAAATAGGTACTCCGATCTTTTTAGGCATAGACCTTCGGACGAAAGAGCTCTTGCACCGATATCCAAGGCAGCCTAACAACGATTCGCACAAGCCGTATGCATCGGTCGCCTCTCACATCTTTATGAAAATCACTGCGTTATACGGATTTTCTCGACGAGTCTAAATTTCCTTTTAAGTTTTGATAGAAAAAAATAGGACCATTTTTCCGCCTGCCCCGTATGTAGAGATACGAGACGTAGGAGCAGACCCAACCTCATCGGTGACAAAGGCGATATCCTGATTCTGTACACCTCCCGGGATGCCGACGCCATAAAGCCCTATGTGGATTGGAAAAAGCAAAAAGGCATCCAGGTCCAGACCCAAGAGGTGAACAAAGGGTCAAATGTCAAGGATACGGTGAAAAGCGCATACGAAAACAACAAAAACATATTATATGTACAATTGGTTGGCGATTGGGCGGACATCAAGTCGGATACCCTCAACGACGGCTCCCCCATGGATCCGATGCTGGGCCGTGTGGTGGGCAGCGACTACTACCCGGATATCATCATCGGACGTTTTTCGGCCAACGACGCCTCTCATGTCGCCACCCAGGTGGACAAAGCGGTTCGGTACGAAAAAAGTCCAGATCCCGATGGGAGCTGGTACTCGGTAGGCTTGGGCATCGGATCCGAAGAGGGAGCAGGACAAGGAGACGACGGCACCAGCAAGGTGATTGTTCACGAAGATCTCACCTGCTTTACCACCAACGATCCTTTCATCTGCGATGACACACCCTCGGATCTGCTGAGTCACGGAACCCATGTGTCCGGTATCGCTTTGGGAACCGGGAAAGAGAGCTCTGGAAAATATGCCAGTATGGCGCCGGGTGCTTCTTTACTCAACATCAAAGCTCTCAACCGCAATGGAATCGGTCTCGAGACGGACATCATTCGTGGTATTGAGATTGCGCTGTTGGGAACAAACGATATCCGTGGAGACGAGCCCACCATCGAAGCGGATGTCATCAACATGAGCCTGGGATCATATGTGATGGATCAGTCCATCGATCCTATTCAAAGCGTTATCGAAAACATGGTGACCAAATATGGAGTGCCCTTTATCGTCGCCGCAGGCAATTACGGCCCCGGCAAGTTTTCCATCGGAAGCCCGGCGGTCAACCCTATGGTAGTGGCGGTAGGCTCCGCAATGAGCTACAAACCAAATGCGGTAAGCTCTTTTTCGAGCCGCGGACCCACTCTGAGCCATGCCTTGAAGCCCGATATCATTGCGCCCGGAGCCTTTATCGTATCGGCTTGTGCGGCGGATTCGGGCCTTTGCCAAAATGGTGATGCCTATATTGAAAACTCCGGCACCAGCATGGCTGCACCAATGGTGGCAGGTGCAGTGGCTTTGTTAATTCAACAAGCCCATCAAAAAGGCGAAAACCTGGATTGGATGCAAATCAAAGATCGATTGCTCAACCAGGCAGATATTGTTACAAGCTGTGACGGATTACCCAATCCCGCAACCATTCGGGACCAAGGAAGCGGTCTCATACGCATCGATCGCAGCTTACAATCCGAAGTGGTTTTTTCCCCGGCCAATATCAGCTTCGGTTTGATACCATGTGATCAACCTTCAGCAAAATCCACCCTGTATCTTACTAACAACGCCAACCATACCAAACAAATACAACTTGATTGGTATTTTGGGGATGACAAAGGAAACGATTTTAAACAGGCCGTTTCTTTCACTCCTTCAGAATTTGTGATCGGCCCGGGAGAGACTCAACCTGTAACCCTCGAATTGAACATGACTGTCTTGCCGCCGATGCAACACCTCAGATACTTGGAGGGCCGGGTTTTTGTTTTCGACTTCGGCAAGCTTGCGGCCCACTCCATGTTTGGATTGACCCAGGAAGGTGAAAAAACAACCCTGAGGGTAACCCTGATAAGTCCTGATGGACCTGGAGGTGATATCGATCCATTTTCAAGTGTCAGGATATATGACGCCCAGAAAAAAGCGGGTTACCACGACTTTATACATCTGGATCCCATGGATATCATCCCAGGCGTCGATCCCGTGTTGGAAATCCGAGTCCCCGTCGACAGCATCTACAACCTCGTGTTCAACACAATGAAATTCGCTATTTCGGAAGAACCTACTATTGAAACATACCGAATTAACCATTACGAAATCCCGGTCGGCCGTACACCAGTCGAAGTCACGTTGGACGCCAGCAAGGCCGGACCGGTCAGTTTGAATATTGCAGACGATCCAAACGCCGACATGTCGAAGGCAGCCTTTGATTTCTATAAATTTTATCGAAGACCGAACGGGACTTTGGTAGCATCCGGTAGTACCGGGTATGGATTTCCCGGTTACAACGTCCATAGCAACAACCAACCAACTTTAGGAAGCACGCTGGTTTTCAACCGCTGGTCCTGCAAAGGATCTACCACGGAGGCAGGCGAAGAGCTCTGGTACCATTGGACGGACAGCCGGGAGCACGATGAGCCACACGCGCTTGTCGTTACAGAACGAGATCTCGATTCAGCCGCTGTCGCCACCATTCGATCGAATTCGGAATCACCGCTTACCGGTAGCCTCGAATGGACGGCCTGCCCTTCCGACGTCGAGCTCTTTCAAGGTCGATGCAGTGATATTGTTATTTTCCCAATGCCCAATGCACAAAATCCTATCAACCAAAAAGCATTCTTCAAGCCGCTCGAAGCCGGCTTCAAACTGCACTGGGCACCACAACTCGAAATCATGCAAGCCGCCTATTTTTTTGAAGACAATCGAGTCACCCAAATCGAGGGAGTGGACCTCATAGGCAGGATCTGGAGACCGGGAGAACATGCTGTGCTGGAGTTGGGACTGCGTACATCCAAACCCAATCTGACTTCAGTAGCGCGTAAAAAAAACCGTTTGGAGATATTCGGCACTACCCTGATGGACCCGTATGGTCTGACAGGAAGCCCATATGTTACCTGGAAAGATGGATTTGAGGTTGAGATATGGATAGACGGAATACAGACCGTTGAATATAAACGCGATTTTCTGGGCGGGTTGCACCTGGATCTGTCACCTTGCCACAAAGAATTCATAGATGTGCGCCTGCACGCCATGACAAATCCAGCCTGGTTCACCTATCCAGTAGAAACCGACACAAACATTCGTTTCTGGTCTTTTCCGTACAAGCAGGGCGAGATTTCGATACCCCAAACGAGATACCAAGTCGACAACCTCAACCGAAATAACCGGGTCGCTTGTACCGGCAACGGGAAATGCCGGATCAAGTTCGACATTTTATTCGACTCCACCACCGATCATGTCGGATGGAAATATCTCATGTTCGGCCTCGTGTCGCTTTCTACCGACGGAGGCAAGAATTGGTTCATGCCCGATAGGATCGTCATGGGTGCCAAGTCCTTGAGGATAAAATCTACGCTTCGCATGCAAGAGGCCCAAATCGAGATCCCCATATCCGTACGCTTGTTTGGCATGACCTACCCGGGCATTATCATCGACGAGACGGTGAGCAATGCTATTTTACTGGAGAAAGAACCAGCAGGCACAAAATAGCAAAGCAATTTTTACACCCGTACACCTGAAATACTCTGTCACCCTTTAGGGTGGAACGAGATTTTTCACAGGGCTGTCCCAAATTATATTGCAAGAAAACCACCTCGAATATGCCCTTGTATTTTCTTTGCATATCAAGGA
>JBFFBT010000166.1:0-12812 GCA_041560255.1 Myxococcota bacterium
GCCAGCTCATAATTTTGGATTCGGCGTGCACATGTATGCCCGAATCCAATCGCGAGGCGCCATGGAATGTCAAAAACACCAATCGAAACATGTAAAACGAGGTTACCGCCGCACCGATCAAACCCATGGCATACACGGCAGGGTGCAACCATCCCTGCGCCCATAATGCATTCGAATCGGTGGACAAGGCTTTCCACAAAATTTCGTCTTTGGAAAAGAAACCGGATAAGAGTGGGAAACCCGCTATCGCCAGCGTGGATATCAAAAATGTCCTATATGTCCAGGGCAGCTTGCTCTTCAGGCCACCCATTTTGGTAATATCCTGCTCACCCGACAAAGCGTGAATGACCGCACCCGATCCCAGAAACAAACATGCCTTGAAAAACGCGTGGGTCATCAAATGAAAAACTCCGGCGAAATAGGCCCCTACTCCGACACCTACCATCATGTAACCAAGTTGGCTTACAGTCGAATATGCCAGTACTTTTTTGATATCCGTTTGGGTGATGCCGATCGTAGCTGCAAACAACGCAGTTACACCCCCTACCAAGGCAACCACCGCCATGGCCGTAGGCGCGATGGCATACAGAAAAGACATTCTGGCAATCATATATACGCCTGCGGTCACCATGGTCGCGGCATGGATGAGAGCCGAGACCGGAGTCGGACCCGCCATGGCATCCGGCAACCATATGTAAAGCGGAATCTGGGCGCTTTTTCCCGTAGCTCCGACAAAGAGAAATAAGCAGGCTGCGGTCGCAACCGAGCTCGATACCAACCCCGATTCGACCCCCTCTTGCAGCCCACCCACTGAAAAAGAGTTGACCGCCGCAAAAAGAATAAACATACCGACCAAAAAACCCAAATCACCGATGCGATTGACCACGAAAGCCTTTTTACCAGCTGATGCTTTTTGTGGATCCTCGAACCAAAATCCGATCAAAAGATATGAGCACAGACCCACACCCTCCCATCCTACGAAAATCACCGGTAGGCTGTCGGCCAGCACCAATATCAACATGCTGAAGACAAACAAGTTGAGGTAGGCAAAATAACGAGCATAGCTTTTGTCGCCATGCATATAACCAATCGAATAAATATGGATGACAAAACTCACGCCCGATACCACCAACACCATCACGACGCTCAAAGCATCCAGAACAAATTTTATGTCGACGGACAGCAACCCGACTTCGATCCAGGGATATACCTGCTGCACCAACCGCGTTTGTCCATGCGATCCGAGTACGTCAATGGAGGCAATCACACCCAACAAAAACGATGCGCCTACCGCAAGGCATCCTATCAACGCCACCAACCTCACCGGCAACCGTCTCCCAAACAAACCGTTTATCACTGCTCCCGCCAGCGGCAGGAGAGGAATCCAGATCAATATGGAGGTGGGGTGTTCTCCCATGACCCCTTATCCTTTCAACAAACGAATTTCATCGACATTGACGGTCGCCCGATGCCGAAACATCGCCAACACCAAAGCTAACCCAACGGCGGCTTCGGCGGCTGCCACCGTCATGACGAAGATTGCCAAACCGTGCCCGGTGTGATCGCCAAATTGTCTCGCAAAACCCAAAAGCGCCAAATTGGCCGCATTGAGCATGAGCTCGACGGACATGAGCAGGATCAAAGCATTACGCCTCAGCATGACACCCGCAACTCCCACCAAAAACAGTATGGCCGACAATACCAGATAGTGATGCAGGCCGATCATCATCACGTGCTCCTTACCATAACTTCTTCTTCGCAATGGCCACCGCACCTAAAATGGCGGTCAGCAATAAAACCGAAGCCACCTCGAATGCCAGCATGTACTGGCCGAACAGCAACTCACCTACTGCCTCGATGGTTCCGTATTCGTCTCCGACCGGCTCGAATCCTTCACCGGAAACCCCAGCTACATGCACCAAGATCCGGAAGCCCACCCATACAAGCACGATAATTCCGGCAATCTTGGCTGCCGTCTGCTTGGCGTCTCCCAGCTCGTGGGGTTTGAGGTTCAACAACATGATGACAAACAAAAACAACACCAGCACCGCGCCTGCATATACCAACACCTGCATGGCGGCCAAAAAATGCGCCTGAAGCAAAACAAACAAGGCGGCCATGCAAAAAAGGTTGCCGATCAGTGCTACCGCACTGTGTACCGGGTTTTTAAAAATCACCACGGCCAGCGCGAGGAAACCCGCAAGAGATCCGAAAACCCAAAAAAACAAAGACTCCCACATCGAATAGAGCTCCTTAGCGCGACGCCGGTCTGCCAACCGGGTTGGACGAGATCGAAGAGATCCGTTCTTCGATCAAGTCGTCCAGTTCATACTGCAATTGTTCGCGAGTTTGGTTTGCAAGCTCATAATCCTTGGTCATGACAATAGCGTCTTTTGGACAAACCTCGACGCACATACCGCAGAAAATACAACGCAGCATGTTGATCCGAAATGACTTGGGGCGTTTTTCAGTCTCCGGATCCTGACTTTCCTCTGCCATGATATCTATCGCTTTGGGCGGACAGATGGTTTGACAACAATAACAGGCGACACAGGCGGGTTCGCCGCTCTCAAGCCGGCGTATCTTGTGACGACCCCGAAAACGCTCGGCAACCGGCCTTTTCTGCTCGGGATACTGGTGGGTCGGAATGTGGCCTTTTTTAAACCATGACAACACCAAATGTTTCATGGTTATGCCCAAGCCCCTTGCAATTTCGAATAGATAAACCCTTTCCCACCAATTTTGGGGCGGGCGATTGACCTTGATCACCGCCATGACAAGCATCCCGTAAGCACCAAAACACTGGTTACAGCAATGTTGACCAATGATAAAGGCAACATGACTTTCCACCCCAATTTCATGAGTTGATCATACCGAAACCGGGGCACCGTCCAGCGCACCCAGATAAACAACCAGAAGAAAAACAGAAATTTTGCCACCAACACCATCAATTGGGACAGCATACCCGAAATGGATGCCAACCAAGGCAGTTGTTCGATCACATCAAACGTCCAGTACAGTCCTGCCAGGACAAGCATGCATACAGCCGCCGCGGTCAGCAAAACCGCAAACAATATATTGCCTCGGGTGTATTTTCTACGTTCGGGTTTCCGGGTATCCCAAGCAATCATGCCACATACCACCGCAATCCCCAGCATAAACCAGGGAAACATTTTTGCATACGCATGAGATCCCAAAAGCTCATCCGCCCAAGGAATATGCCAGCCGCCAAAAAATAAGATAACCATGAGCACTGCGGCAACCGCCATGTGCACATACTCACCCATATAAAACAGACCAAACCGCAACGACGAATACTCGGTATGAAATCCGGCTACAATCTCACTATCGGCTTCCACCAGATCGAACGGCACCCGATTTGTCTCGGCGTAGCTTGCCACCATGAATATCAAAAACGCCACCGGGGCCTTTACAACCCCCCAGCGCCAAATGGGGCCGGTCTGCATGAGAACCATCTCGTCCAACTTCACGGTATTGTAAATGAGGAGCAAAGCCACCACCGATAGACCCAGGCCGATTTCATATGAAACCATCTGGGCTCCGGAACGCAAACCACCCAACAACGAATATTTGTTGTTGGACGACCAGCCAGCCAGCGCCACTCCGTGAACCGCCAATGATGAAATCGCCAGGATAAACAATATCCCAAAATTGAGATCCGCTACCTGAAGCCGAAAGGTTTCTCCAAATAGGACGAAGTCGCCCGACCAAGGAATCACCGCGAACGTGGTCAAGGCAACCGTCATGACCAACATGGGCGCCAACGCGTGCAGGTAAGGGCTTGCTCCTTCGGGAACCACGTCCTCTTTTACCGCCAATTTGACTGCGTCGGCCACCGCCTGCATCAAACCATAAGGTCCTCTGCGGTTGGGGCCGGGCCTGCGTTGTATCAATGCAGCTCCACGTCGCTCCCACCAGGTATAAATCACCAAGCCGACCAATGTCAGCAGGTAGGCAACCACCCCGGCTGCCACCGCCCAGGTTACCTTGCTGGTCAAAACCGATTGGATCCAAGCCGGCATCCTAATAACCCCTTTTCCTTACAAGCGGGAGTTTACTTCATCTCCACAAGCAATCCCGTCTCATCAAGCAATGGATAGGATATTTCCTGATAGCCCGGCACCTTGACTGCGATTTCTTCCATTACCTCTGCAGGCGAGGCGAAATACCAATTCACGCCGACCAGCTTGACAATCTCCTGTATGGTACCGAAAGCCGCCCGGATTGGCAGCTCCCGATCCACCACAGGTCGCAACCTTTGCACCCGGCCGACTTCATTGGTAAACGTCGCATCCTTTTCGAGCCATACGGCATCCGGAATAAAAACATGGGCCCATTGTCCCGAGCGCGTCATGCGTGCATCTACAACCAAAAACAAATCGAGCTTCGGTACAATTTGCTTGATCCTTCCAGCATCGTATCTTGCAGCGAGATCTTCACCAAATACCAACAAAGCTTTCAGCTCGCCTTGCTCGGCAGCCTGCAAAACGCTTTCGACACTTTCGGCATGTTCGGTGCTTCCCAAGATGTTTTGCGCACCCCGTGCGTTGGGGGTTTTGTCTTTGCGGACAAACCAGGTATCGAGCGGTTCATCCAACGGGCCGAAAGGCGCCTCGTCTTGGGTCCCCGGGATCCAGGCGATCAAGCTGGTTCCCAATACTTCCCGGGCCAGCTTTCGAAGCATGTACAAATCTTCGTTGGTAAGACAGGTCGATGCAATCACACCAACCCGCGATCCGTCACCCGCATGGATATAGTGAGACAGCTTCGAAGCAACCTCTCCAAGAGATTCTGTCAACTCGACCTGCCGCCCGCCGGAAAGCGGAATGAGCCCAGGTTGCCCATCATTTGACGGTTGAATGCTGCGATGACCAAAATCACACATCCAAGACATATTGACCGACTCGTTTACGGCCGGAGTCAATCGCAACACCTTTCCTTTCGAGATCCAAGCATACACGTTACACCCGCGTGAACAGGCCGCGCATAGCGTACGTACTTTCTGCATGAGCCAACTACGGGCTTGAAACCGAAAATGCCTCGAGGTAAGTGCTCCAACCGGGCAAACATCCGCCAAGTTGAGCGAAAATGGCGTTTGGAGTGAATTTTCGCGATAGGGACCCACCTGGGTTTTACCCCCTCGCTCGTAGAGTGTAAATTCCTCCTGTCCTGCCACGTCCCGTAAAAACCGTATGCATCGGGTACAATGAATGCACCGGTTCATATCCCGAACAATGTTGTCGCCCACGGCAATCTTGGGATAAGAGCGCTTTTCTTCTTGAAACCGGCTGGTTTCCTGACCGTACTGAAAACAATAGTCCTGCAGCTTACACTCACCACACTGATCGCACACCGGACAATCCAAAGGATGGTTGATCAGCAAAAACTCCAGCACCGCCTTGCGGGCTTTTATCACTTTCTCAGACATGGTCAATACCACCATGCCTTCGCGTGCTTCGGTCGCGCAAGCGATCTGCAGTTTGGGCATCTTCTCAATTTCCACCAGACACATCCGGCAATTGCCGGCGACTTTGAGATATGGGTGGTAACACAAATGGGGTATATATATACCGTGCTCTAGGGCCGCTTTCAGCACGGTCTGCCCTTCTTTGGCCTCGATCTCCACGCCGTTTATCGTAAACTTCGGCATTGCTTTCCCTCACGAAACCTTACATGCTTGTATCTTGATCGACGGCCACGGATTTTGAAACCCACCTATCGGGCATTGCTTTTTCTCGATATGTGCATCGAACTCATCCCTGAACTTGGTCACCAACGCCCTTATCGGCATGGCACAAGCGTCACCCAAGGGACAAACCGTATTACCCTGGATGTTATCGCACAATTCGAGCAACAACTTAGGATCTTGTCTGCATCCCCGACCGGTTTCGATACGCACGAGGATTTTTCTTATCCAAGGCACGCCTTCGCGACATGGAGTGCATTGACCGCAGGATTCGTGATCATAAAACTTGGCAAGCCGCATAGCTACCCTGACCATACAGGTGCCTTCATCCATCACGATAACGGCCCCCGAGCCCAACATGCTTCCGGCTTTGGCCAAAGAGTCGAAATCCATGTTCACTTTGATTTCGTCTGCCGTAAGCACCGGAGTGGAAGAGCCTCCGGGTATGACCGCTTTGAGCTTGCGATCGTTACGCATTCCCCCGCATACCCCGAAGACAATCTCATTCAGCGGGGTGCCCATGGGAAGCTCGTACAAACCCGGTTTTTTCACATGCCCGGAGACACCGTACAACTTGGTTCCTCCGTTTTTTTCAGGACCCAGAGACCCAAACCACTCGGCGCCCCGATTGACAATATGGGGGACATAAGCCAAGGTCTCCACGTTGTTGACCACTGTCGGCCCGCCAAAGAGACCTACCACGGCAGGAAACGGCGGTTTCAACCGCGGCATGCCCCGATGTCCCTCGTTGGATTCGATCAGGGCGGTCTCTTCGCCACAAACATAGGCGCCTGCACCCGGATGCACCCACATCTCTAGATCATAACCCGAACCCAATATGTTGCGCCCAATCAGGTTGGCTTCTCGGGCTTCTTCCAAGGCAGCCTCCAAACGCATCATCGGCAGCTTGAACTCTCCCCGGACATAGATGTATGCGTGGTTGGCGCAGAAAGCATAGGCGGCGATCATAGCACCTTCGATCACCGCGTGCGGATCGAGCTCCATGAGATAACGATCTTTAAAAGTCCCCGGTTCACCCTCGTCTGCGTTGATGCACAAATATTTGGGTTTGTCCGAGTCCTTGGGAACAAAGCTCCATTTGAGCCCGGCCGGAAAACCGGCTCCACCTCGACCGCGTAGACCCGAAGCCTTGACCAAATCGATTATCTCACCGGGCTTCATGGAAAGAGCCTTCTTGGCGGCTTGATAGCCACCATCGGCTTGATAGGTCGAAAGCCGATGCGAATCCGGTGTTTGAAACCTGGCGGTCAATACCCTCTCGGTCATGACACACCTCCCCGGGTTTCTTTTTGGTGAAGCTGTTCCAATATTTGATCGACCGTCTCGGGGGTCAGGTTTTCGTAAAAGGCGTCATCCACCAACATAACCGGCGCGCTGCCGCAGGAACCCAAGCACTCCACCTCGGTCAATGTAATCCGTCCGTCCGAAGTGGTCTGCCCGGGTTGAATCTTGAGCTTCTCGCAAAGATAGTCTCTCAAATGCTCACCACCCATGAGGCTGCACGACAAATTGGTACAGACTTCCAAGCGATGCCGGCCCGGCTTGCTGCGCCGAAACATGGTATAGAAAGATACTACCCCATACACCCTGGCTTTGGGTAAGGACAACCTACCCGCAACCCAATCTATGGCCTCCAGGGGCAACCAACCCAACTCGTCCTGTACTTTATGCAGGGCCGGGATCAAAGCGGCTTCGGGCACCGGGTACCTCGCAATGATCTCGGCGATAGCTTTTTCGGTTTCCGGTCCGATGGCAATTTTTTCGATCATGCAATTTGGCCCATTCAACGATCAAGCTCTCCAGCAATGATATTGAGACTTGCCACGGTAGCGGGCAGGTCTGCAAGCAAGCTTCCGGTAATCAATCTGGGAAGCGCTGAAAAAATATAGAAACATGGCGGTCTGATGTGCAACCGATAAGGTTTGTTGCTCCCATCGCTCACCACCATGAAACCCAACTCGCCATTTGCGCCTTCAACCGCCTCGTAGACGGTTTGTGCAACTGGAGCCCGGGGTCCGAAAATCACCACCTCGAAATGATGGATCAATGCCTCGGCCTGAGTATAGACCGCCGGTTTGGGGGGTAACACTACCTGTTTATCATCCGAAAGCACCGGTCCACCGGGTAGCTTGTCGAGAGCTTGGGAGATGATCTTCGCCGATTGCCGGCATTCTTCGATCCTGACAAAAATCCGGTCGTAGGTATCTCCGGCCTCGCCCACCGGGATGTCGAAATCCATATCGCCGTACGCGAGATACGGGTTGGCGACGCGAAGATCATGGGCCACACCGCAGGCCCGCAGGCAGGGTCCTGTCCAGCCGTACGAAATCGCTTCGTCGGCCGACAGTGCACCGACTCCCCGGGTACGATCATTAAAAATACGGTTCTTGGCCAACAAGCTGTCCAGCTCGTCCATGACGCGATAGACTTCCGGTAAAAAAGCTCGGGTTTTGGCGTCGAAACCTTCGGGGATATCCGCCGACAACCCTCCGACCCGAGTAAACGCGGTGGTCATTCGCGCCCCGGTGACCATTTCCAACAAGTCATAGGCTTGCTCTCGGATATCCCAGGTATACCAGAAAGGCGTAAGTGCTCCAATATCGACCGCGTTCGGACCGATACAAACCATGTGATCCGCGATCCTGGAGATTTCTGAAAGGATCATCCTGAGGTAGATCGCCCGCTCGGGCACCTGGATGCCGAACAGTTTTTCGCATGTTTGATGCCAGCCTACATTGTTGATAAAGACCGAGCAATAATTCAACCTATCGGAAATGTTGACACATTGGTTGTAGTTCCAGCTTTCGGCCAATTTTTCCAGGCCGCGGTGCAGGAAACCGATTTCGGTATCACAATGTACGATGGTCTCACCCTCGAGCTCGAGAATAACCCGAAGCGTCCCATGGGTCGCAGGGTGCGAAGGCCCCCAATTGAGAACCATTCGCTCGGCGCACAGATCCAGCCTTTCGTCTTCAGTGCATTCAGCCAATCTTGGAAATACTTCCTTCACGGTCTATCACTCTTGTGGAAAATCCTGAGGTTCATGACCCTGCAAAGGAAAATCCTTTTGCAGTGGATGGCCCGAGAAATCTTCCGGAAGATAAATACGTCTCAATTCGGGATGCCCGCCAAATTGAATCCCAAACATGTCAAACACTTCACGCTCAGCCCAGTTGGCGCTGGCATACACTGACACCGCACTGGGCACTACATCCGCCGGCATAATCGCTATTTGCACGAACAAGCGGACTTTTTTGCTCATCGAGTACAAGTTGTAAGTCAAGCTGTACCGCTTTTCGGGTTGAGGCATTCCGGTCTGTTCTTTCCACCGGAGCCAGTCTACCGCGGAGATGGTCATGAGCATATCAAACGGCGACTCGGAATCTTTTTTCACAAACTCCAACGCTTGAATGAGATCACCAGCCGAATTCAGCTCCACCACCACACCTCGTTTGTCTTCCGACATCCGCAGTGCACCGGTGCGCATTTTTGCGGCCAATCTTTTGGCCGCTTCTCTGGCTGTATCGGTCACAGTGAATCCTCACCCTTTCCATGCAGAATGATCGATTTGGGTGTCCGCCCGCGTGCTTTCAGACCGCGCACCCAGGCTTCCCGGTGTCTTTCTTTCGAGGAAAGCACGCTGCTTTCTTCGCTGATACGTTTTTGTAACTCGAGAATGGCATACAACACCGCTTCCGGTCGGGGAGGACACCCCGGCACATAATAGTCGACCGGAATGATCCGATCGATACCTTGCAACACCGAATAGGTATTGAACATACCACCCGAGCAGGCACACGCGCCCATGGAGATCACCCATTTGGGCTCGGCCATCTGCAGATATATTTTCCTCAACACTGGAGCCATTTTGTTCACGATGGTGCCGGCCACAATCATAAGATCGCATTGCCGGGGTGAAAATCGCACAAACTCGGCCCCGAAACGGGAAAGATCCAACGAGGAGCCTACCATACCCATGAACTCGATGGCACAACAAGCGGTCCCAAACGGTATGGGCCACAGCGAGTGTTTGCGTGACCAATTGACAAACTGCTCCAAAGCACCCGGCCTTTTCATCTCCCGGGCCACGGACGCAGCTTCTTCAAGCGAAGCTACTGCCACCTTGAGGCTCTTGTCCGAACAATCCTGTGTGCTCACTCCCACTCCAGTGCACCTTTACGCCAGGCATAGACCAGTCCGACCACCAAGATCAAAATGAAAACCCCCATTTCGATCAAACCAAACAAGCCCAGCTCCCGAAACAACCGGGCCCAAGGGTATAAAAAAACCGCTTCGATGTCGAATACGATAAACAAGATGGCCACCAGATAAAACCGCACGGGAAACCGCTCCCTGGCCGTACCCACCGGGGCGACGCCGCACTCATACACCGACACTTTCTCAGGGTTTGCGTTGCGGGGTCCAAGAAATCTTGATAACAACACAAACGCTACCGAGATGGTAACACCCAAGGCCAACAAAACCAGCACTGCCTCGTACCCAAGCATGCGCACCGCTCCCAAATAAAAATGCGACCCATGGATAGTGCATCCTCAACAATTTGTCAACCCCTGTGTTGTGTTTTCGAGCCTACAAAACATAATATTGCGGCAAATCCAGGACAGTATTTTATATTTAATAACCAAAACAAACATGCCAACCTAATCTATAAAGAAACATCACCACTCAATCCATCGTTTTCGTCTGTGTAGTAACATTCAAGTGGTTCAAAGAAGACGAATGAATCACAACGATCCATGACTTGATAACCATACTATGCCCCCGTAAGTTGACAGGGTTTGGATGATTCTCCGGTGTACCAGGAGGATTCACCTCGTTGAAAGTGCGGTTATTGGCTGTCCCGGGAAAGGTTTCCCCAGCATCTCCCCGATTTATCAAATTATCCAGATCGTTGCGGTTGTCCGCCGCAGGGCAGGTCGGCTGGCACCACCAAAGCACAAAGCACCACCAAAGAGGGCACCACCCCAAAGCAACCAGCGCAACCCACCCAAAAGTGGAGCACCTACAACGCCTTCCAAACTGGCCGGGATTGACGCCAAAAGATCCCCAGCGCTCTTCCATAAACCTTGGAGCGAGGTATGAACCCAAAGGCTCGACCGTCCTGGCTGTTGCCCCGGTTGTCACCCACCATGAGATACATGTCATCAGGAATAGTCACCGGTCCAAAATCAGGTCCGCCTCCATGCTGATACGAAACCGGATGGGTTGTAGCCAGCAATCTTTCCCACAAATGTCGACCCTCCACAAAGACCGACATCATCTTCCCATTGAGTCGCACCCTCCCCATGCGTATTTCCACCACATCACCGGGTATGGCAATCACCCGCTTGATCAAGAGTTCGTCGTCCTCAGGCGACACACACACCACCACATCTCCATTTCGTGGTCCTTCGAATTCTACCAGGTAGATATCCGAAAACGGCACTCTCAATCCGAATGAAAGCTTGTTAACCAGCACCCGGTCTCCGATCTCGATGGTGGGCAACATGGATCCAGAGGGAATCTGCACATGATCCGCAACCGAAGAACGGGCCGCACACACCAAAACTATAAAGACCACCATTGTACCGATTTCGCGGAATATTTTCCTTTTTCTAACATGCTTTTTCTTTTCCATACCCATACAACCAACCTACATTCTAAACCATTCCCAACACCAACCGATTTGCCACAAGAGTTGCGGGCTCTCCAGGTTCATTAAAAGGCTGTAACCTTGGATGGCATAACCGGGATATATTGAACCTATAAAACCGAATCTATTTGAGCTTGATGCGTACTATGAGGGTGTTGGAGATTCTGCCGGTAGTGTATAGGCCGATGGCGGTGGGAAGCAGTGCTCGGGAAAATGTACATTAGTTTTTCCGGACAAGAAGAGATCGGCGGCCTGCCGAAAGGCAGCGACGAAGCGATGCTAGAGCTCTCGGTAGGTTTCTGGCTTGGATGCGTGACATAGCGGCGCTAGGCTGGCGCCTTGGTTGGGGTTGAGGTTGGGGTTAGCGTTTCTTCATATGGGCCGTCCACTCCAATATCAGGTTTTCCAACTCCATTTTTTGCAGCTGGCTCATGGATTCATTCGCAGTTACGGCATCCAGAACGGTCTTGGTTTCTTCGAGCTTTCCGGCTCTCATTAGAACCCGGCTCAGATCGAACTGAAGAGCAACCGAATCGGGAGTATGGTTCTCGAGAGCTCGGCCCATATGAAAAACAATGTTGCGCACAATGGGTTTGAGCTCGGGGTGATTGGCATCGTGCGTGTCCAACTCGGTTTCCCGATCGATATATAGGTATCCCAAATTTTGATGGCCCTGCCAATCTTTGGGAAATGCGTTCACATACCTACGAAAACAAAACTCTGCAAAATCCAATTGCCGCTTTTGAGCCGCGGCAATACCGTGATCCAGCAATTCTTTGGCCTTTTTTCGGGTTAGCTTTACAGGATATTCATATTCACCCTCACCACACTCCCAAACATCAAGAGCCAAAGGATATTTCTTCCATGTCTCTCCACCCATATAGGTAGTGATAACTACTGAAATAGCTTGCCTGCCGTTTTGACAGGTGTGTGTTTTGGCTCTGGATATCCGTTTCACCTCGGGGCCTAGGAAAGCCGGAATTTTTTTTGCCTCTCCCAAACTCCTCAACACCACCAATTTCCCCCCAAAGAGCAACTTGTCTACATGTCTTTGACCTTCCACGCCGGTCTTTCGGTGATCAGTTGGAATATTCGATACAATTCTTTGATCCTTAGGCTTATTTATCTTTTGGGTCATACAACCAACCAACATACATATGATGAGCAAGCCGGTCGACCAACCGAACCTAGTCACAACCTGGATTCTGAAAATGGATTGCATGCAACACTCCTTATTGAAATAAGAAACATTTGACTTCTCAACCATTCAAGGTCGCACTCTACATGCTTAAAATCAACCCTTTCTCCAGGTAGGGTAATCATATCATTGGCTCTGGCGCCAAAGTATTGAGTATGGGTTTGATCTCGTAGATTATATACTGAGGTATCGGTATTTATACGAGTTCGAACAATTCTACTTTTTCAATCAAC
>JBFFBT010000167.1:0-12801 GCA_041560255.1 Myxococcota bacterium
ACGCCGGCCTTCGCAGGATCGAGATCGAGCCATCGATTGGACTGCCCCATATCAAATTTCAGGAAGGATTCATCCGGTTTGCCGGGCGTCGTGAGTGACATAAAAGATTTGGCCTTTGCATCAATTGCCCGGGTCAATGTCTCTCCCGCAAATGACAATACGCCATACTCTCTTAATTTGGCGACCAAACTTGTCACTGAGCTCAAAGAAACACCGTCGATTGAATATCTGCCTGATGACGCGCCCAGTTTGTTTTGTAGATCATCCAAAGCCTTTTTCGAATCCTCATCCGTTTCTTTTGTCAAAACATCCCTGATATCCTTGATCAACTTTGCGCGTAGCTCAGTATCATTGTTATTGAGTACAAATTTTCCAATGAGTTTTCCACCAGGGAGCAATTTGTTGGACACTCCGGTAATCGGATCTATAAAAGTACTCATTTTATTTAGAGTATGTATAAAATTTAGATTTGTCAGGGTATCATTCATCACTTTCAGAGCCGCGTCTTTCCGCTCCTTACTCAGCAGGACATTTTTATGATCTAAAAACAGCCTGACAGGGTATTCTTGGGTAGAAATTGCCAATGGTACGCATTTTTTATCATCCGCAGTCGATTCTTTCAGATCTGCCGCCGTTTTTGTCATTAACGTACACAACTCTTCAAACAGTCCCATCATCGGCTCAAGATCGCCCTTCTTGTCGCCGTCATTCAATCCTATGGATTTCAGGTTGTGTAAAAGGTCCGCAGCATTGCCACCCATCTGGGCAACCTTGAGACTTACCTTGATTCCGCTTTTTTTGAGTTTTTCATCCGTCTTCAGTCCAGCGGCAACCTCGGCACTGAAAAGGCCGGTGCCTCCCGAAGCTTTCATTGATGCGCCGAAAGCCACAGCTTCAGCAATGCTTTTGAATTCAAAATTGATGACACCAATGATGCGGGCACCATAATCAACATCTTGGATATATCCATTGCCATAGTTTTCCACAAACTCCGCGTAGTTTTTTGATAATTCAAGAGCGGATGCATTCAGCATGCTTTTGACCGGGGGGTGCAAGGTTTTTTTAAATTTCTTGTACTGCAGCACCATGACAAAAGTTTTATTCAACCCAACCGAAGCATTGCTCATATCGAGATTCATCTTCGCACCGGCACTCAAAGGTCCATACGATGCACCGACACTTGTATCAATCTGTAATTGGGATTCCACAGCTTTCATGTCGCCGGACCATTCTATATCCAGATCAGATTCCTCCAGAGTCGTTCTGGTAAAATCCTGCTCATCAAGTTTGAAAGGACGATGATTCACCGGTTTCCGGTTATTTAAATCAATCCCGGTGCCCAATTCCAAAACACTCGATACGCTGAATACCGGCGCATAATATAGTATTTTGCCTGCGCCGACCTCATAAACAGGCGTCATCATCAATATACAGGTAAGTTTCAGAACAAACTGATATGATTTTTTCATTTCTACCCCCTTTGTGTTTGAAATGGACAAAAAGATACTCTACCCCCCTTGAGCATATAGATATGAAAATCGAGTGGAACGACAATCATTACGATTTCATACCAACACCCGGGATGTCAAGCCGACTCTATGGAATAATCCCTTAGAATATAAAGACATGCCTAAAAAATATGGACTTTTTAGGATGCAGAACAACCACGAAAAAATCGATCCGTTCTATACAGAAGACATCTGTAGGCCAGGATACACAAATCCATCGGCTGCTGACATCTATCAGTGAAATATCACCGGATACAACTCGAGCCTAAGAATAGGCTCGAAGCTCCTGTTGCCCATCTTCATCCGATACAGGGGAGGCAAAACGCAGGCGCTGTCCGGTCACTCCTGTAAAACCCACCCGAATGCGGTCGACGATCCATCTGGCCCCTTCGATTTCCGGCACCGCGGACAACAACCTGCCTTTGGTCCCAAATGAATCCACCCAACCGGTAAGTACAAACCAGTGGTCTTCCTGCCGAACCTGGACGTTCCAGTCGGATCCGGGTATCACCTCGGTCTTGAGTCGGTTCCAGTTTGCATGCAACATTCGAAGCGCATCTTCCAATATTTCCTCTTTGCGTAACTCTGACATGTTTTCCTCACCATACAACAATGCATTGTCCGTGATATTTCATGCCGCCCAGTCGAGCACCAGATCTGCATATTTCTCATGGTTGGAAATCTCCCGGTGTTCGATTTCCAGCGTCTTGTCCATGAGCTCGGAATCCGGGTCCCTTCCGCGTTGCATTCTATCCTTTTTGGTCTTCTGATAATCCCTGCGAAGAAACACCTTCAAGTCTGTGTTTCGAAGAAGACTCGTATAGGTTCCTTCAACAATCACGACATCCAAACCACTCGCCTCCATACACTCGTACCCGATTCGATTTTCATCAAAATATATCAAAGGCTTTCTGATATGGGGTTTGCGGCCTTTTTTTATCATCATGATGTGGCGATCCAGCAATTTCAATCTGACCTCACCCGGACCTACCCAAGCGAGCGTTTCTTTCCGCTTGCTATGGTTGTCACGCGGGGGAATCTTGAAGTAATCGTCTTGACCCAACAAAATGCAAGTATGATTTCGCTCCAACAACAATTCGACCAGGCAATACGCGATGCTGGTTTTACCGGATCCGGATTCTCCGGCGATGGACAGAGCCAGTGGTCTTATATGTTTTTCAGACCAAAAGCGCATAACCAACGCCATAATCATGGAAGCGGCATCTTTTTGCCTTGATCCAATATGTAATCTTTCTCCGATCATCGCTGCATCCTCTTCACCAAAAGACAAGGATTATCAAAAAATATGCCACTTTGATATTTGTGCATCATCAAATAAAAGCTTTTATGTTTCAATGGTTTTCAGGCGTATCCGCAACAACCCGAGATCAACCAATCGGATCCAAATTACCTATTTTGGAGGTCCTAGATACACCATGACGGCCAATTATTCCATCAACCTACCCATAGCAGCTCGACATATCTACATATAAGCCATGATTAACAAATACTTAAACGAATTTTTTACGGGATCGATGGGGAGGATTTTCACAGGAACGAACGAGCTGATTTTTATCTTAAATTGCAGACCAAAGCCCCGTTTTTTCGGAAAATAACTTCCGATCAATTGGTGCAACCCTATCAATCGTTCCACTGGCTCAAGCCTACTACATTGATATATATAACAATGATATCTATCTTCGCCTTGATTTTGCATGTTGGCATAAAACTTGGATAGAGCACGATTGCCAAACGTATGGTACGGTTTCTTAGAAATCAATGTACTGACAAAATATTTGAAGGAGGGACGCAATGTCTCCAAGAAAAAATCATAGCAACGAAAAGAGCGATAGAGGCAAGAACAGCAAGAAAGACTCCATACAGGAAAGCAAGAAAAAGAAATCTTCCGAAGAGTATGACGAGGAATATGAAGATGACAAATACGACGACGAGTACGACGATGATGAATACGATGATGATGATGACTTCGATGACGATGAGGAATACCAAGATGACGAGTTTGAGGATGACGAATACAGCGACGATGATGACGACGAGCGATATTAGTCCGGCTTCATCAGCACAGGAAATCCTCTAACATCCACCATTGAAGGGATAGGAATATTAGAACAGCTTTTTAGAGTGACGCCACTCCGGTTCCAAGTCCAATGATCCAAGCCGATCGAAAGGATCCTGTCGGTATGCCTATGTTTTGGAAAAAGCATGAATCTATTTCGACGAAACTGGCAGCTTATTTTGACCAGTGTGATATCTTCTTCAATTTGTTCGAAAAGGCATTCGGCATGTATTTAGATACGGGACATGGATCCGCTTTCGAGGCAGCGGTCAACAAAACCCATGATGCGGAGTCGAATGCCGATGATTTGAGACGGGATATCGAGCTGACCCTTTACGGCAAAGCCCTTCTGCCGGATTCAAGAGGTGATTTGCTCGGATTGCTGGAATCGTTTGATCTCATCCCAACAGCTGGTGAAACCGTCTTGTTTGATCTACTATGTCAAAAAATCAATATCATACAAGAAATTATTCAACCCTTACGCGATCTTGTAGACACCAATCTGCAGTGTTATTACCTGCTTCGAAAAACCATCGATGCGCTGATGAACAACCCGAGAGTGACCCTGCATGCCGTAAAAGAAGTAGATGCGAAAGAAAGTCAATCGGACCGACAAGAGCGTAAGCTCATCCAACAGGTTTTTTCAACCGATTTGAAAAAAGGAGACAAGCTCGAGCTGAAAAACCTCATATGTCAAATCGGCCGCATTTCCGATTTGGCCGAGCATACCAGTGATCGGGTCGGCATCATCGCCATCAAAAGACAAATCTAAATCGTTATTGTCCCATAACAACAGAACCTTGCCCTGGAGACCGGCAGTGTTTTTCTCAAGATCACCACTTCATCCGAGGGTTGTATGCCTCGAGTTGCTCGCGCTTGTCCATCTCTTGTTTTTCTTTTCGTTTTTTTGTTTTGGCTCGACAACCCTTGGGGCTTTGGGTCTCGACAGAATCTGTTGATTCCGTCGATATGGATTCTTCTTTACTCGAGGTAGTAACGCCTGCTTTGATCTTCTTGGCCGACATAACCCGCCTCCTTACAGGCTTGACAAACCTGCTTGCCCGTATCCTTTCAAGGAGCGCCGCTGAGATCCTTGAAAAAACATAATCTTACGCAATCAGCACAAAACCCTTTCAGCTCGCAACCAATTGCTTTCTTTCATTGGGGGTACCCACCTGAAGGGTTTCGCTTGCCCCTTGTATCTTTTTTGAATACAAAACTCATGCCAAAAAGACGTTAGAGATGCAGGTCGCCCGCATGGATGTATCAAGATTTCATCGGTTTCCAAGCTGTAACGCAACCCAATGCCGTACATGAAGAAATCGGCAGTGATCTCAATTTTCATCCCACGCAGCCCACCCTCTGGAAGGATTGGATTGCATTCGAGTCGAGGCTCACAGTAGACTCATGAAGATGAAGTATCGGAGGTTGATTTCCGATGGAATCCAAACCCCACAATGCCCTCAAACCCATCTCAGCCATTGAAAAGGAACCGGGATATTTGCCATGATTGGTAGAATATTGTTAACCCTCAGGAATCAATCTCTGCAGTCCCAACTCAAGAAGCTCTTGAGCGATCCCGACACCATCGTCGATACGCTCAAAAGCCCGAGCAAACTTTGGGATCGCATCGGAAATGAAACCAGCGATATGGTAGTGGTAAGCCAATCTTTTCTATCCAGTATACATATCAAGAAGATCGAATCTTTCAAGGGCTCCCACATCAACCCTGCGGTGGTGATCCTAGCGGATCGGGAAGATCCCGAGGAACGCGCCCGCTTGCTTACGGCAGGTTGTGAAGCCGTACTCTATGCCCGCCTCCCGGCCGTCGATTTGTCTTCGGCCATACGAACCATCCTGGAAAAACGCCTCGAGACAAACCAACAACGACTCCAAAAAGAACGCGAGCCTCATCTACCCAGGTTATCCGATTTTGTATCCAAAAGCGCCGCCATGGAGCGGTTTATTCAGCTGGCGCACAAGGTGGTGGCCAAAGACGCTTCTTTGCTCATCCTTGGAGAAACCGGCGTCGGAAAAGAGAGACTCGCTAGAGCCATCCACCTCGAGGGCCCCAGAAAAAATGGAGCTTTCGTAGCCATCAACTGCGGAGCCCTACCCGAGACCTTGCTGGAAAGCGAGTTGTTTGGTCATGAGGAAGGCTCGTTTACCGGAGCAACCCGAGCGCGCAGGGGATGTTTCGAGTTGGCGCACCGGGGCACCATATTCCTGGATGAAATCGGAGAAATGCCCCATCACCTGCAGGTCCGTCTGCTTCGAGTGCTCCAGGAAAAAGAAATCATGCGCGTCGGCGGTGAATGGCCGATTCGTGTGGACGCACGGGTCATGGCGGCCACCAGTCGAGACATCGACCAACTCGTCAGTGATGACAGATTCAGAAGCGATCTGTTGTACCGGCTCAGCGTGGTGAGACTCAATGTGCCTCCTCTACGGGAGCGCAAACAAGATATTCCGGAATTGGTTGCAAGCTACATTCGCCACTTCGCCAATTCCACCGGAGTGGATGTATCCGATATATCCCATGAAGCCATCCAAGCGTTGCTTTCCTACGACTGGCCCGGAAATGTGCGCGAGTTGGTCAATGTGATCGAACGCGCCACCCTGCTGGCAACCGGCCGAAAAATCGTCATAGACGATCTTCCGGACGAGTTTCGTAAAGCCAACCCGACCTGCCAATCCACAAAATACGTCATCGATGTGGAGGGCGAAGTGTCCTTTCCCCAAAGCTGGTTAGACCAACCCATGCATATCGGTCGGGAAAACCTCTATACCCACTTTGAAAAAACCTATCTCAGCTTGCTCCTGCAATCCAATCAGGGAAGAATCGACAAAACCGCCCGGATGGCCGGCATTACACCACGAACCCTGTTTGAAAAAATGAAACGGTACGATTTGCACAAAGAAGATTTTCGCTCGAAGGTATCCGTTCAGGGGGGTAACACCCCTCTGAACAAAGTCAAATAACTACATCAGCGTTTCTATTCCTCAGCTGTATGTAGGGAACGCGCCCACCAACGGCTAAGCCCGGAACCCAGGGATCCCAAAAACCATCCGGTCCAATATAACCGGGGTTACGTGGGACAATCCATGGAAAGATTCATTGGATATCGGAAGACAAGTTCCGATATCCAACGGAAGAGCCATTCCGGTCAAACAAAAACCACACCCATCCGGATCCTCAATCAGGTGTGTGCCGCTTGGGATGCAATCTGATATTTTTTTCGCTATATTCGAAGCGGTTGTGCGATACTCTTTGTGCTCGACAGGGAGGTGAACTCTGGAATTCCTTCAGGATCTATTGATTATTTTCGCTTTTTCCGTGGTAGTGGTCTCGTTGCTCCAACGAGCCGGATTGCCCACCATCGCAGGCCTCATTTTGGTAGGTGTGTTGGTGGGACCTAACGCCTTTGGACTGATACAAGACAAACACCATGTAGAAGTATTGGCTGAAGTGGGTGTGGTTTTGCTGCTGTTCGGCATTGGACTGGAGCTGTCTTTGGATCGCATGAAGCATCTATGGAAACCCATCTTGATAGGCGGGACATTGCAGGTTTTTATCACCATCGCTGCGGTCTCGGCCGTCACGATCTCCGTCACGGATCTCGGCTTTGGTCGATCCATCTTTCTAGGCTTTGTCATCGCCATATCCAGCACCGCGATTGTGCTGCGATCATTGGAGTCCCGTGGTGAAATCGACGCCCCCCACGGACGCTTGACTCTCGGGATACTGGTATTTCAGGATTTGTGTGTGGTGCCGATGATTCTGGCGATTCCGTTGTTGGGACGCGGTTCGCAAGGCATCGATTCGGCCTTGCTCGCCTTGGGCAAATCTTCAGCAATACTGACAGGCGTGTTGTTGGCCTCCACATTTGTCGCGCCGCGCATCCTGGACCTGGTCGCCAGAACCAGAAAGCGGGAGCTTTTCGTCCTGGCGGTATTTCTCATCTGCATCGGCACTGCCTGGACGGTTTCTCTGGTGGGAGTCTCTTTGGCGTTGGGAGCGTTTTTGGCCGGATTGGTGGTGGCCAGAAGCGAATACCGGCATCAAGCCTTGACCGAAATCATTCCTTTTCGTGAGGTCTTTACAAGCATCTTCTTCGTATCGGTGGGTATGTTGCTGGATCCCTTCCAAGTGGCCGCAAATCCCTGGCCCATACTGGGGCTGCTCGGCTTGATCTTGGTAGGAAAGTTTTTTTTGATCTTTGTCGCAGGCATCATCATGAGGCTGCCTCTGCGGGTCAGTGCGCTGGCGGCCTCGGCGCTTTCCCAAGTCGGTGAGTTTTCATTCGTTTTGTTTCATGTTGCCAAGGATCACGATTTGACCGCCGGTATACTTTCCGCCGACCTGCCGAGCGCGGTGATACTCTCCATGCTCATCACGCCGTTGCTTTTGGCCCTCAGCCCGCATATCGCCGCAGGGGTAGGAAAAATCCGTATTCTGACCAAGATGTTGGATGTTGAGACCCCTGAGGAGGTGGCCGAAAAAACCGCCCTACTTTCCAATCACGTCATCATTGCTGGTTACGGGATGGCCGGTCAAGAGTTGGCCCGATCGCTGGGCGCCTGCCGGGTTCCTTTCGTTATCGTAGATCTCAATCCAGCCAATGTGAGATCCGCCAGCCGAGCCGGTCAGTCCGCCTATTTCGGCGACATCACAAGCGCCGAGGTATTGCACAACCTCGGGGCTGCGCGGGCAAGCGATTTGGTAATTTTGGTCAATGATCCCGGCGCAGCCGAACGGGCTTTACGCGAAGCCCGAAAAATCGCCCCCGCGCTGCATAAGGTAGTTCGGTCACGGTACCTGGCAGAGACCGGATCGTTGCTCAAAGCGGGTGCCGACATCGTAATTCCAGCCGAGCTGGAAGCCGCATCGGCGGTAGTAAGCCATGTACTGGAAAAACACTGTGTCGACGAAAAACATACCCAAGAACAAATGATCTGCTTCAACCGCAAGCGCACCGGACAAACTTCATCAGATCTTCAGGCGGAATGATCCGGTGATTGATCGAAAAATCGTGTCAAGACCCCGCAAATTTCATCCATATTTCCAACGACCTGGCTGGCAGGCGGCAAGCTTTTTAAAAATTTTCGCCCATACCCCTTGGTCACCAACCTTCTATCCAACATGACAACCACACCCCGGTCCTCGTTCGAGCGTATCAATCTTCCAAATCCCTGTTTGAGTTTGATGACCGCCCGGGGAAGCATATAGGTCATAAACGCGCTATGCCCGCGTCTTGCGATGGCTTCCATGCGCGCCTGGATCAGAGGCTCTTTGGGAACATCAAAGGGCAACTTGACGATGGTGACATTACGCAACGCACTGCCGATCACATCCACTCCCTGCCAAAAGCTCTCGGTGCCGAACAACACTGCGCTTTGATTTTGCCGAAACAAATCCAACAACCCATGCCTGGACATCGAGCCTTGGCACAAACACAATAAGCCGTGCTCTTCGAAACGCTTGGAGATCAATACATACATTTTTTTCATGAGGCTCCAGGACGTAAACAGCACGAGCGCTCCGCCACCACTCGCCATGACGATCCGATAGATGGCTTCGGGCAACCGCTTATCGAATGCGGGCTCATCCGGGGCGGGCAGATCGTCGACAATCGCCAGTCTGACCTGGGCTGGATAGTCAAAAGGGCTCAATACTTCCAGAAAGTGTCTGCGCTCTTCAGGTTGGATCATAATCCCCAATCTTTCGGCCATAAACGTAAATTCGCCCTTGACCGAAAGGGTTGCGGAGGTAAGCACCGTAGTATGCATACGGCGATAGAGGTTGTTGTCTAAAAGCTCCGATACATCCAAAGGTGCCGACTGCATGACGATCTTGCCGGCGGGTTGACGCTCGAGCTGGACCCAACGTACCTCCGTGTCCTGCCTCTCGGATATCAAATCGTTGGTTTGGTGTGCGATCTCGCGGATTCGAAACATACTCGATCGTATCTGGACCTGCTCGTCGATCGGCAGCTCGATCTCGGAAATCATGGCGAAAAGCTCCGCCAATTGCTCAGATAAAAATGCGGCCGATGCGGCCGCTTGAACAAATGCTTCCCGGGCTGTCTTCCAGGCATCGTTTTTGAACAATCGTTCTTCAAACCGCAGGCGGATTGGTTGCCCGGACATATCCTGGGTATGCCCGCCGATAAAAGTTGAAAGCACTTCAAAAGCCTCTAGATATGCTCCTTGTGTGTGTTGCAGCGCGGTCGAGATACTCCCTTGCACTCGAGCGATGATTGCACCTACCGATGAAGAACCGGGCACACCGGCTTTCCGATTGAGTCGGTCAACCAGGCTCGGCATCCAGCCGATGGTCTTGACCTTGGTCGATTGCAGGCGGGCAAGGATCCGCATCACGCCGGTATTGGACAATCTATGGCCGAAGAAGGCTCCTGCAGCGTCCTCCAGCTCGTGGGCTTCGTCAATGATGAGCCTGTCAAAAAGCGGCAACACGGATCGATTTTCCCATTCGTCTCCCAGCGATCGCAACGCCAAATCGGCAAACAACAGGTGATGGTTTACGACCAAAATCTGAGCTTTTTCAGCCTTTTTTCGTTGAAGGACATAAAAACAATTCTCCCTGCCCGGACAACGTTGCCCCAAGCAATTGTCCGCA
The DNA here is from genome assembly GCA_041560255.1 of Myxococcota bacterium. Lineage (GTDB taxonomy): Bacteria > Myxococcota > B64-G9 > B64-G9 > B64-G9 > JBFFBT01. The sequence goes on from JBFFBT010000167.1 coordinate 10,226, forward strand.
TCGGAACAGATTTGGCGCCACAACTCTTCAGGCACCGGAAATGTCAGATCACTGCGAGATCCATCTTTGGTTTGTTCGACCCAGTCAAGAAGCCGGGAATGCAGCCTGTCGGCGGCTCCTGCGCCCACGAGCATGGGTTGCTTGGCCGACTCCCGAAGCTTTCGCATGCAAACGAAGTTCGCTCGGCCTTTTACCAGGCAGACCTGCAAATCGGCGCCCAGCACCTTACCCACCAAAGGCAAATCCTTCATCACCAGCTGTTGTTGTAAATTGATGGTGGCGGTTGAGACCGCCACTTTCCTACCGACCGCCAAAGCCCATACGGCTGCGGGCAATCCATATGCCAAACTCTTGCCCACCCCGGTGCCGGCTTCGACCATGAGCACCCGGTTTTCTAAAAAAGCCGCATACACCGCTTGGGCCATCTCCACCTGACCGGGTCGATGCTCAAAGGCGATCATGATCCGATCGAGCATCCCTCCCTGGGTCAAACAACGCACGACAAATTCGGGATCTGGAAGGTCATCCCGACTCAATTTCTCTTGGTCAATGGATAGCATGCTATTTTCACCCAAAACCACAGATCGATTTCCTGGTTTTCTTGGTAACGGTTTTTTGATAAATTTACAAATTATGTTTCGACAGAAGGAGCACGAGATGAACTCGGTCGCAGTCCCCATCATCGCAATCATCTGTTGCACCGTGGTTGCCATAGTTTGGTTGAGCATCAACGCTTCTGCAAAGCTCAAGAAAAGCCCCTCTGCAGACAACCAGATCAACAAACGCCTTGAGGAGTTGGAAGATCATGTGAAAAACAGATTGGAAACCCGAATCGCCAACCTCGAATCCCTGCTCACGGATCGAGAGTATCAGCTTTCAGAGAAATTCAAAAAACTATAGGAGAAAAAATCTCCATGACTGCATGTTTTTTTTGAAACCTCAGGTACTTCTGTTCTACACTAGTGTTCGTAGCAAAATGGTGGTTTGGCTTACAAGGAGGCCGGTCTTGCCGGGGGTAAACAGGTTGGGCTGGATGTCGTGCTTGATCTTCTGGGCGCTGGCGGTGTCAGCCTGTTTCGAAAGCACAGGACATCGAGGTAAAAGAATTGAAAACCAACTTACAACCAACCCGACCAGAGGTTTACAACTCCCCGGAGCCTGGAAGCCAAGCATCCGAATAGAACTCATCAAGCTCATCGAACGACACGGTCGCCATAGCGATGGGTTTGACCCGGCCGATCCTCCGATTGCCGTATTCGACTTCGACCATACCTGCATCCACGGTGATATCGGAAAAACGTTTTACGACTGGATGATTCGAAATGACAACCTGGACTATTCCCAAAAGATTCTCGATATTTTTCCCAACGGAAAGGGTGCTGTTGTACAAACGATGATAAATCGCCTCAACAAGCACCCTCCTGATGCCCGGGCCAAGTCGAAAATCAAACAAGAACTGCTCGATACCATGCACCAAATTTATTGGAATCTGTGCGATGATCCGCGTTTCGACAAATGCTTTCCGTGGCAAGTGAGGTTTTACGCCGGTTGGCAACCCAAACAAATCGCCGATATGGCCGAAAGAGTCATGCGAACCGCACTATCCCTGCCCGTGCAAACGGATTTTCCTACCCCGCCCAATCAAAACACGAGGTCATCCAATCAAGGCGGTTCCATCCGGATTTACAATGAAATCCGCACATTAATCACCACCATGAAACAGGCCGGCTTTCAAGTCTGGATCGTTTCCGCCGGACCGCAGTGGGTGGTGGAGGGTGCGGCCAGATTTTTTGATGTCGTGCCTCCATTCGTGATCGGAATGCGTACCAAGATCGTTCAAAGCCGTATCACCACCCACATTGATCCACCACCGACTTACAAACAAGGCAAGGTGGCGGCGATACGCAGGTACATAGGCAAACAACCATTATTGGCTGTTGGTGATTCATGGTCCGACGCCGAAATGCTCATGCACGCCGAGCACGGATTGCTCATCGATCGAGGCTCGCCTGATCTTAGGCAGAAAGCCGAGGAGTCATCCTGGTGGATTCAACCCAGCTTCCCGGTTGAATAATTGCTCGGCGAAACAAGGAACGATACCACAAAGATGAAAAATGAATTCTCCAGCTTACTCTTCGCTCTAGGGATACTTGGTGTATTTCTGCCGTTGGGACGAGCTTCAGAAAACGCACCTCAGTGTGCGGATCAATATCACCTCCCGGCCGATTTTCTGCCCAACCCGGACGAATCTGAATTAATCGCCCGGGCTATCGGTTGGTGTCGTAACCAAAAATTCCGCTTGCTTTGGGACGAGCGGTACGCATCTGTAGCCCATACCTGGAGCCAACACTTGTTGTCCGCCGATCCGAGCACCGGCCGAATGATACCCGTAGATCGCATCCGTTTCGATCTACAGCGTGCAGGTGTCACCGATGCACATGTAGCGCCTTTTTCCGTGGTGGATCGTTTCGAAAATCAACCCACCAACTTGATCGGATTTCTCGATCGAGAAATCCGATCAAGTTGGTGGGTTGATTTTCGAAACGATCCACCACGGAAAAAGGCGCTACATGTGC
>JBFFBT010000168.1:0-12771 GCA_041560255.1 Myxococcota bacterium
CGCCGCTAACCATTGGTGAACGGTCGCGAACGCTTACAACACTCGGCACAAATGGAGAATGTGCGTGTCTGCTTGACGATAGGGGTGTTTTCATGTTTCTATAATGATGTATCAAATGAAAGAAATAGGAAGCTCGTAGTACGTGAGGGATGGAGTACAATTGAGGTGGACGGGATACATATTTGAATTTCACTTAGACATATGAGGTGAGATATGCCGGATGATTACTCTGCCAACAAGGCCAGATTTACGTTCAAAGTAGGTGGCACTTCTTTGAGTGTGGTGAGCTTTTCCGCTACGGAGGGAATGTTTTCGGACTACCTGGTCAATCTGAGATTGGCATCTAAAGAAGATCTTTCTTTTGATGATTTTGTCGGGCAGCAAGGGTGTCTGACCGTGTATGGATTGCAAGGAGCCAGATATTTTCATGGGTTGGTTGGAAAGTTTATGATGACCGGTACCCAAGGAGATTTCAGGCTGTACCAGGCGAACTTGGTGCCCACGGTTTGGGCGCTCAATTTGACCAAGGATTGCCGGATCTTTCAGGAAAAGAGCACTCCCAAAATCGTCGAAAAGGTTTTATTGGATGCGGGCATCAGCGCCGCTCAATTTGATATGAGGTTGCGAGGCGACTATGCCGACAGGGAGTATTGCGTGCAGTATCATGAAAGCAACTTGGCATTTATTTCCAGATTGCTTTCGGAAGAAGGGATTTTTTTCTTCTTTGAGCATGCCGCCGACAAACATGTGCTAGCTTTTGGCGATGATCCGCTCAATTATCAGCCCATCGACGGAGAGATGGAAGTATTGTTCAACCCGAGCAAGGGGATGGTTTCGGATGAAGAGTATGTGTACCGATTTGAGTTTTCACGTCAGATCCATACCGGAAAGCTTTCGTTGAAAGATTTCTTTTTCGAGAAACCGACCTTGGATTTGACCTCCGACAGTCAGGCGGATCAGCATAACAATCTCGAGATCTATGAATACCCGGGTCGTTATATGGAGAACGGATTGGGTAAGGATCGCAGCCGGATTTTTCTCGAAGAAGCCATGGCTTTTCGGGATCAGGCCGATGGGGTGAGCAACTGTCCACGGTTGATGCCCGGAAAAACCTTCAAGCTCAAGACAAAAAGCAGCCGGCCGGAGATGAGCCGAAAATATTTGGTCGTGTCGGTGCGTCACGAGGGGGAACAACCCCAGGTATTGGAGCAGTTTGCCGGCACGGGAGAAGGATACCGGTATTCGAATAGTTTTTTTGCGATACCGGATACGGTTGTTTTCAGACCGACGAGGGGTGGCGCCAAACCAAGTGTGCGCGGAGTGCAGAGCGCAATCGTGGTCGGACCGGCGGGGGAAGAAATTTATACCGACAAATACGGCCGGGTAAAAGTACAGTTCCATTGGGATCGACTCGGTAAGCAGGACGACAAGAGCTCCTGTTGGGTGCGGGTCAGCCAGGCTTGGGCTGGAGCGGGTTGGGGTGCCATGTACATACCCAGAATTGGTCAAGAGGTGATCGTAAGCTTTATCGACGGCGATCCGGACAGACCTATCATCACCGGTCGGGTGTACCATGGTGACAATATGCCGCCATACGCGTTGCCGGGAGAAAAAACCAAAAGCACCCTCAAATCGAACTCCACACCCGGGGGTGGAGGCTCCAACGAGTTCCGTTTCGAAGACAAAAAAGGTTCTGAAGAGATCTATCTACATGGTCAAAAAGATTGGAACACGACCATCGAAAATGATCGCAACTCCAATATCGGCAACAACCAAACCGCCGCCATCGGTAACGATAAAACCATACAGGTGGGTAACAACCACACCGAGACGATCGGCTCCAACATGACCATCACGGTAGGCTCGAACAAGAGTGAGACCGTATCCATCAACACGACCGAAACCATCGGAGTGTTGAAGGCCTTGACCATCGGAGCCGCCTACCAGGTAAGCGTGGGAGCGGCCATGAACGAGACCATCGGGGCGGCCAAGGCCGAGGAGATCGGAGGAGCCAAATCAGTAAACATCGGAGCGTTTTCAAATGAAAACGTGGGCGCCAACAAATCGATTAACGTGGGCAGCAACTACAATGTGTCCGTGGGCGGCAAATATGGCAAGACGGTCACCAAGGAATACAGCCTGAAGGCCAGTAAGATATCCATCGTGGCCGAAAACGAACTTTCGATTAAAGTGGGCGGTTCTACTTTGGTGATGAAGAAAAACGGTGAAATCGACATCAAGGGCAAGAACATCAACATAAAAGGCTCGGGTAAGGCCAATATCAAATTTTCCAAGGATATCACCATCAAGGGTAGCAAGATAAAGGAAAACTAGTACGAATTGGCGGTTGCATGGATTGTTATGACGCCAAGATGGTTGCGGTGTCTGTGGCGGGTTGCCTTGTGGTTGCCCTGAAAAATCGTCCTTACTATAACTGTGTCATAATGATTGCAATCAGTGAAGTGATAAGAAAGGAGAGCATAGCATGAATCCCAAAGGGACCGACCGAGCGGGAAAGCTATTGCCGGCATTTCCCATTGAAGGATTGAAAATCGTAACGATTGATCACGTAGATGCGGAGGGGTACGTATGGGTGGACGCGACCTGCGGCAAGCAAAAACCGGTCCGGGCGCTCATGACCCGCTCGCTGGAACGGCACCTGTCCGACGCCCGTTCCGTTCGAGATATGAAGGTTTTGGTGCTGTTTGAAGACAATCGGACCGATCGGCCGGTTATCATCGATGTGGTGCAAGACAGATTGAATACGTACGAAAAACCCGCCATGCGGGATCTCGCGTTGCAGGCCGACAAGCCCGGAGAAGTTTCGGTGGATGGAAAAGTTGTCAGTTTCAAGGCCAAAGACCAAATCGTTCTTCGATGCGGTAAATCCAGCATTACGCTTACCAAAGCGGGCAAAGTGGTCATCCGAGGCGCCTATCTCCTGAGCCGATCCAGCGGAGCCAACCGCATACGGGGAGGCTCGGTGCAGATCAACTAATCAAACCCTTGGAATGCGATAAGAACGTATGCGAGATGGAACTCATTAATGCAACCAAGATGCAGGCGGCCTATACCTTGGGTCTCGATCCGGACGGACGCGAGCGGTTGGTCGTGGTGGTCAAGGGTACCTTCGATCTGGTGGATGAAAACCGGGACGCGCCGTTGGCCGCAGAGCAAACGCCGCTTGTGATGGCCGACGAGTATACCGGAGAGCCGGGTTTGTCGGCCGTGCGGTATGAGTCGGATTTTGCGCCTTTCAAACCCCGATGTGACGTGCTTCTCAACGGCAGCGCGTATACTTCCGGTGGCCGCCCCGAGGAGCAAGTGCGGGTTGGTATAGTGGTGGGAGGGATGCAAAAGAGCTTCGATGTGTTCGGGCCGCGGTTTTGGGCCCGGGGCATCCTTGGAGTGCATCCCAGCAAGCCCAAGCCGTCTTCCCGGATGCCGATCGGCTACGATACAGCCTTTGGGGGTGTGGATACCCATCCGGACGACTCGGACAAGATCAAAGCATGCATGGACAACCCGGTGGGCACCGGATATTTTCCGTATACACCCGCAAAGCAGCTCGAAGGCAGGCTCATGCCCAATACCTCGGAGGTGGGTGAACCGGTCAAATCGGTAAGCGGCAAATACCGGCCGATGGCGTTGGGGGTAGTGGGGAGAAATTTCAAGGATCGCGCCAGGCAGGCCGGTACCTACGACCAACAGTGGCTGGATCGGGTGTTTCCATTTTTGCCGCCCGATTTCAACCCGTTGTACTTCCAGGCCGCACCATCGGACCAGCAGATTGATTATCCCCGAGGAGGCGAGCAGGTGGTGCTCGTCAACCTGACGCCCGCGGGCCGGACGGTGTTCAGGTTGCCCGGATTGAAGGTTCCGGTGGAGTTTTCGGGGGTGGATTACGAAAGAAGACAGATGGACGCATTGCTCGATACCATCCTGATCGAGCCGGATTTGGGAAGGCTCATGTGTACCTGGCGGGCATCGGTGCCGCTTGCGCGCAACATCTTTGAGATAACCCAGGTGGTGGTGGGCAAGATGTCCAAGGCTTGGTACCGGGCGCGGGAGCTTGGAAAGGAGTATTATCCGTCGTTGTCGGAATACATTCGATTGAAGAAAGAGAGAATCGAATCAGGCCAGTTTACGCAAGAAGAGCATGATGAAGATGAAAGAGAAGGTGAGGAATAAATAATATGCAACCTTTTGGGATACTATCAATCGGAATGGTAACCGGTGTGGGATTGAGCGCGTCTGCATCTTGTGCGGCTGTCAGAGCAGGGATAAATGGTTTTCGAGAGACAGGTTTTGATATCGAAGGGCAGAGGCTGCTGGGTTGTCAGGTTCCTTTGGAGGACGCAACCGCTTCTCGAAGCAAGTTGTTGAAGATGGCTGGTATGGCGGTTTCGGAGTGTCTCTCTGGTGCTGGATTGAAGGTTGCTTCAGATATACCCGTTCTATTGTGCCTGTCGGAGTTGAATCGGCCGGGACGTCATGAAGGACTGGATGAGACTTTTTTCATGGATTTATGCCGAGGATTGGGCTTGAGTTCGCCTGTGGAACCCGAACGGATGATGATACAGAAAGGTTCTGTAGGAGGGGTTTGGGCTGTGAGCCAGGCAGAGAAAACACTTTTGAGAAACCGATCTGAAGTCCTTCTGGTTGGTGTGGATAGTTATTTGACTCCTAAAACATTGGCAAGCTTGTGGAAGGAACGCAGGTTACTTTGTGAGCAAAATTCTGATGGGTTTATTCCGGGTGAAGCGGCCGCGGCTGTGTTGTTGTCGAGCAGAAAAAGAGACTCTGCGCTTTTCTGTCAGGGCATTGGACTGGGTAAAGAAAGAGCTGCCTTTGGGACTGGGCAACCAATAAGAGCCGATGGTCTGGTGCAAGCGGTGAAGAGCTGTTTTTCTATTGCCAAGACATCTTACAAAACCTTGGATTATCGTATAGTGGATCTCAATGGAGAATATTACCGGTTTAAAGAGGCAAGCTTGTTGTTGACACGCACCATGCGGGAGCGAAAGGAAGAGTTTGATATTTGGACACCGCTCGATTGTGTAGGGGAAATAGGAGCCGCGATGGTTCCGTTTTTTGTAGGAGTGGCTTGGATGGCCGCACGGAAGGGATATGCTCCCGGATCCGGAGTGTTGTGTCATTTTTGTGGCGACGGCGAAGATCGAGCCGCGATGATATTTAGAGGCCAGGAGGCAAGGTAATGGGGAATGAAGTTTATGCCAATGGGAGAGAGATAGCCTGCAAAGCGTCTGGGGGAAAGTCGATCTGTGCTTTTCCGGATGTGTGTTTTACTCCACCTCAGACACCGGCCACGCCTCCGGGAGTGCCGATTCCATATCCCAACACCGGGATGGCTGGAGATATGACGAAGGGGAGTAAGAATGTAAAGATCTCGAAAAAAGAAATCATGCTTAAAAATAAATCCTATTTCAAGAAAAGCACCGGAGATGAAGCCGGGAGTGCGCCCAAGAAAGGGATCGTGACCAGCAAGATCAAGGGGAAGGTATATTTCACAATGTGGTCGATGAACGTGAAAGTGGAGGGGGAAAACGTAGTAAGGCACTTAGATATGACCACCCACAACCATGGGAGCAACCCACCCAACACGCCTCCCTGGCCGTTTGTGGCGAAGATGGCTATGGGCGTGCCGCTTACGGAAAAAGATCCTTGCAAGGCCGATGCGGAGACCGAAAATGATGCCTGCAAGAACTTGATTGCCTACCGTATGGAAAAAGGCAAGACAGTTGTCAACAAGTCGAAGACCAAGGCCAACATATGCGGGGAGAACGGCGAGGATTGCCGAAATGCTCGTAAATGCAGATTGGCACCGCAAGACGAAGGGATGTGTTGCAAGAACGAGCAGCAGGCTCATCACTTGGTCGAGGCGCATTGTTTTTACGATGTAGGCGGTCGAGGCGATGAAAGTAAATTGTTTGTCAAACAGCAGAAGGGGAAGGATGCTTATGTAGACAAGAAAGCTCCATGTGTATGTGCTTCGGGTCCCCGGCATGATAAGGAGCATGGGACATTGCATGCATTTCAGGGGCAGGTAGAGTCGGCCTATCATGACAAGAAGAAGAGTTGGAACTATCAAGAGGCGCGCGATGCCGGAGCCAAGGCTCACAAGACTGCCTATCCACAATGTGACGAGAAATGCATAAAGTCACAACTTGATGAATATCATGACAAGAAATGTGGAGTGAATGAAAACACTGAACTAAGAACGGATCCAAAAGCTGGATCGAGATCAGCGGGGAAACTATCGAATGAGCAAGAAAGGGTGTTAGAAGATACTATAGCTAAGGTAAAGAACGAAGTAAGACAAGCATCAAGAAAATAATCTCGAATCGTGGGAGAGGAACATGGCCAAGATAGATAAAAAAGCGCAACAGCCATATAGTTTTTCTTATTGTTTTGTACAGAGTAGTGAGGTTGGACGTGCTGTGGCTTTTGTTGATGAGATTGTGGATCAGGGAGGTGTTGGGTGCCAACTGAAAAAATGGACTAAAAAGGATGATCAGTGGAGCTTTTTTAGTCTAGATTATCCAGCAGTAAGAATATGTATACTGGAAAGACCCGAATTCTTGTTTTTTGATGCAGGTCCATATGGTCAAGTTGGAGTGGCTGATGACGATGGTGATTATGTCGAAGAGGTGGACAGCTCTTTGGATAGTCCCTGGCTTAGGGATATGCGGTATATTGGTTCGCACCTGTATGTATGCGGTATGAGGCGCATGATGTATCGACGTGAGGGAAAGAACAAATGGGCGGCTTGTGATCAAGGGGTACGCCAGAGCCTGGACTCGGTGATCGTCGAAAAAACTTTAAACGGTAAGAAGGAAACCGAATACAATGTGACTGGATTTAATTCCATGGACGGCCTGGACGAAGGGGACATCTATGCGGTGGGATACGCAGGGGAGATGTGGCGTTGTCAAAAAGGCAAGTGGAGCCAGATTATGAGTCCGACCAACCTGGTGCTCAATAAAGTGCGGGTAGTGAACAAGAAGTTGGTATATGTGTGTGGCCAGAAGGGTATCTTGCTTCGAGGGTATGGAGACACTTGGGATTTGATTCGGCATGATGTGACCGAGAGTGACTTTTGGGGTATGGAGTGGTACCGCGAGAGTTTGTATTTGGCTACGGCTGGCACATTGTACCGGTTGACCCCAGACGACGATCTGGAAGAAGTAGATGTTGGCATCAAAAAGAAAAGCATTACCTTTGGTCACCTGCATGCCAACGACGGGGTGATGATGTCGGCTGGTGCGAAGCATATTTTGTGGACGGAGGATGGGATAAAATGGCGTGATATTACACCGTAAGAAGATGTTCAGACTTTTATAGCAAAGGTGTTCTGGTATGAGTAAATCCGGTTCAGCTTTTATGTTGGCACAGAACGTGATGGTCGCAGATGTGCTTTGGCAGCATGTCGAAGGGGCGTCATTCGACTGGATTATTCGAGATCAGCTGGTTGATGCGCCGCACTGCGATTTGCATGATCTATTCAAATCCGACCAAAATATAGAGGCTCATCTCGATGGGTTGCACATAGCCGGAGACGAGGGTTGGAAGCTTGCCAAGGAACAGCTTGGATACGAAGAGCCGGGCGAAGTGTTTGCGGCCTCCGTGCTTGCGTTGGAGTCGGGAGATGAAGAGCGCCTCGATGAAGTGTTGCAAGTGGCTTCGAAGGATGTCGAACCCGGGAGGGGTTTTATAAGCGCCATGGGTTGGGTGGGGATGCCGGGAGTGGAAAAGCATCTTCAGAGGTTGTTGAAAGCCGAGGCACCTGGGTTGAAAAGACTGGCTGTCTCCGCATACGGGATATTGCGGGTTGATCCGGGTAATGACCTCATCCGGGAGGTCGAGACGGATGATGTGCATCTTAGAGCCCGGGTGTACAAGGCGGCCGGGGAGCTTGGGCGCAGGGATTTGTTGGGCGTGCTCGGGCAAGGTATCGAGAGTGACGATGAGGCTTGCCGGTTTTGGGCGGCTTGGTCGAGTGGGTTGATGCAGCAAAGCTATGCTGTCGAAGCGCTACAAAAAATCGCCGAAAGCTCAGGCCGGTGGTCCGAAAAGGCGGCCGATCTGGCCGTGCGGTGCATGCCGAGAGAAGCGGCGATCAAGTGGCAGAAAAAGCTGGCAGGCGACGCCGCGACGTTGCGCTTGGGGTTGCAGGCGGCTTATGGGATCGGCGATCCTGCAGGTATGCCTTGGATCCTCGAGATGATGAAGATAGACGAGCAAGCCCGCAAGGCGGGTGAAGTATTTACACTGATTACCGGAGTGGACATCGCCTACGAGGATCTGGAAGCAGACTGGCCCGAAGGGTTCGAGGCGGGTCCCACCGAAGAACCCGGTGATGACCATGTGGATCTGGATCCGGACGAGAATCTTCCCTGGCCGAACGCTGATTTGATAACCGGCTGGTGGAAGCAAAACCAGCGCCGGTATCGATCCGGAGTGAGCCATATGCTGGGCAAACCCGTAAATCCGAACGTGCTTCGGGAAACGCTGAGGAATGGGTTGCAACGCCAGAGAGCCGCCGCCGCTTTAGAGCTTGTCTTGCAGGGACACGATAGGATGTTGTTCGAGGTGCGGGCGAAAGCCGCGCATCAAAAAAAATTGCTCGGGTTATGGGTTGCGGTGTGAACCTATCGCTTGGGCTGCCAGGTAGGCCGTCGAAAAGGCGGCTTGGAGGTTGTATCCTCCGCAATCTCCATCGATATCCAAGATCTCGCCGATGAAAAACAAGCCGGGTCGCAGTGTGGATTGCATGGTGTTTGGATCTAGCTCATCGAGGCAGATGCCCCCTTGAGTCACCATCGCGGCTTGAAAGCCTGCCCTGCCGGAGATGATCAGGGGAAAATCGAACAATGTATCGACGAGAATATTCCTGTTTTTCTTGCTCAAATGATCGATTTTGGTTGCTGGGTCGATAGAAAGTTGATTCAACAATCGATCGGTGAGTTTTTCACTCAAACCCAAGTGTCTGATTACGGTTTTTACGGCCTTTTTCTTTCCTTGGGTCCATAATGAGGGTTCCTCTTGGTCGAACTTTTTTCGGGTGGTGTCGACCAAAAGTTGAACGGTCAAAACGGATTTCTCATCCACGTATCTCGAAATATTTTGCACGGCGGGTCCGGAGAGGCCTCGGTGGGTAAACAGAACATCACCATGACACGTATGGGTTTTTTTTTCTTTACTCCATAAAGATACCCTGGATCCCCACAAAGAGGTGCCGGAAAGCTCTGCAAGGGTGCGATCCGAGCAGAGCAATTGGGTCAGCGCGGGCCGGGGGGTGATGATTTGATGGCCCATGGATCTGGCCCATGCATATCCGTCACCGGTGGATCCGGTGGCGGGATAGGATTTTCCACCACAGGCGATGACCAAAATTTTGGTTGTGTACGAACGCTCATGGGTGTCGATTTCATACCCGCCTGCAGGATTGATCGACACTGATTTGACTGCTGTGCCGGTATGTATATGAACTTCTTTTTTCTCCAAATCTTTGGTCAAGACATGCACTACGTCCGATGCCCGGTTGGACTTCGGAGTCACTCGACCGATCTTGTCGGTACATGTGTCCAACCCCTTGGATTGAAAGTATCGGATGAGATCGAGGTTGGAAAATGCCTGGAGCGCGGGTTTCAGAAAAGCGCCGTTGTTTCCGTAGTGCGAGATAAATTGTCGGAGCGGACCGGCATGGGTGAAGTTGCAGTGGCCGCCTCCGGTAAGCAGGAGCTTTCTGCCGGGTTCATGGTTTTTTTCCAGGATGACGCAATGAAGAGCGGATTTTTGAGCCAACTGGCTCGCACAGAACAACCCTGCGGGTCCGGCTCCGATGATGATTGCGTCGTAATTCGGCATCTTGTTCTTTAGGAGATCACAGGCAAAATCAAAAAGTAAAATGTATTGTGATTACGACCGGGCTTGTTGAGTATCGTATTCCTCGGAGGCCAGTTGAATACACAGCGCGAGAATTTCCATGGCTTTTTCGACCTCTGAGACCGGGGGTCTGGATGGGGAGATACGAATGTTTCGGTTATGGGGATCTTTCCCGGACGGGTAGGTGGCACCGGCGGGTGTAAGCGCCACTCCGGCTTCGCGGGTAAGTTCGACCACCCGGGCGGCGATAGGACGAGTCGTGTCGAGACTTACAAAGTATCCACCTTCTGGGTTGGACCAAGTCGCGAGGTTTTTCCCTCCGAGCTCCCGGTGCAATACTCTTTGCACGGCTTCGAATTTGGGTTTGAGAATGGTTGCATGCCGCTGCATAATGCCCGGAATGCCTCCGGAATAATTGTTGAGAAATAAAACGTGACGGTATTGCTCGAGCTTGTTGAAGGTGATGGATTGGTAGCCAAAGAGCTTGGTTAAAAACCCGATGTTGGCTTGGCTGGCTCCTAAAAAACCGATCCCGGCGCCGGCATAGGTCATTTTGGAGGTGGAGCCGTACAGGATCACCCTTTCGGGGTGGCCTTGCTCCTTGCAGGCTTTCAGGAGGTTTTTGGGGATCTTGGGTGTATCGGTCAGGTGGTGCACGCAATAGGCGTCGTCTGCGAATATGGTAAAATCTTTGGCCCGGGTCGGCATGCCGGCGAGACGTTCGACCACTCGATCGGATACGGTATCGCCCGTAGGATTGCTGTAAGTAGGTACGAACACCAACCCTTTGATTTCCGGATCGGAAGAAGCCAAAGACTCGATGGCCTGGATGTCGGGCCCTTCGGGTGTCATAGGAACCGTCACCAGGTCGAAACCGAGTTGTTGCAGCATTAAAAAATGTCGATCGTATCCCGGTACGGTTACGATCATTTTAGCTTTTTTCGTACACCAAGGTTCGTCGCTGTGCAGGAGGCCGCGAATCATGGCCCACATAAATACCTGACTCATCAGTTGAAGACTCGAGTTGTTGCCCACGATGATTTCGTCTTTTTCGATACGCAACATGGAGCTGAAAAGAGCCCGGGCTTCGGGTATGCCCTGCGCTCCGCCCGGATAATTGCGTAGATCCGTACCGGACTGTGATTTCCGTTGGTCTATGCCCAGGACACTCAACATGGGGTCGGCGAGATCGAAGTTCTCGTCACCGGGTTGTCCCCGTTCGATGTTGAGAGAAAGGTTTAGTTTTTTGATCGCTTGGTGTTTTTCTCTTAAATTATTCAGCGCATTCATTGTTCCTGCTCTCCTGTAGGAATGATCGTTTTCCTTCGAGGCTGATGCCAGCATATATTGAGGTCAAAGTGCAAATTATTTTTTCAACCGCTGGGATTTGTACAAGAGATCTGTTATTTTCTTCTCCATGATCAAGCTTATCGATATCAACAAGTCGTTTGGCCCGCAAAAAATCTTCGATGGCGCATCTTTATCCATCAACCGGCGCGAGCGACTGGGCTTGGTGGGGCGCAACGGGCATGGTAAGACGACCTTGTTTCGCATTATCTTGGACTTGGAAGAAGTCGATGCGGGCGAAGTGCAAAAAGCCAAAAATTATCGAATCGGTTACCTTACCCAATCGCTGGATTTCAGTCAAAACACGATTTTGGCCGAAGGATGTCTCGGATTGCCCAAGTCGCAAGCCGCAGAAAGCTGGAGGGTCGAAAAAGTATTGGCCGGATTAGGGTTCAAACCTGATGAGTTTTTGAGGCCTCCCGGTACGTTTTCGGGAGGATATCAAGTTCGACTCAATTTGGCGAAGGTGTTGGTTTCCGAGCCGGATTTGCTGTTGTTGGATGAGCCTACCAATTTTTTGGATGTGGTCGCCATACGCTGGCTGGCCGCCTATCTCATCCAGTGGCCGGGTGAGTTGTGTCTGATTACCCACGATCGCGCTTTCATGGATAGGGTGGTGACGCATGTTGCGGCCATCTACCAACACAGAATCCGAAAGCTTGAGGGCAGCACCGAAAAGTTGTACGAAAACATTGAAAGAGACGAGGAAATTTACGAAAAAACCCGGCGTAATGAAGAAAAGAAACGCAAGCAGACACAGATGTATATCGAGCGTTTTCGCACCAAAGCCAGATTGGCTTCCAATGTGCAGTCCAAGATCAAGGCTCTAGAGCGACAGGAAAAAAAAGAAAAACTGGAAGTTGTAAAAAATCTTCGATTTTCTTTTGGTTACATTGCAAATCCGGCAAAAATCCTCATGAGCGTCAACCGGCTTTGCTTTGCCTACGCACCTGAAAAAAGAATCATCCAAAACTTCAACCTGAGTGTCGGTCAGAGAGATAGAATATGCGTCATCGGACATAATGGTCAGGGAAAGACGACCTTGCTACGATTGTTGGCCGGGGATTTGAAACCCGATACAGGCGAGATCAATCTGCACAACAAAACCGTGCTCGGATATTTTGAGCAGACCAATATCGTCAACCTCAACCCCGAGTGGACCATCGAGGAAGAGTTTTTGAACATGGGTTGCGAAAAACAACGGGCCCGCGGGATAGCCGGCGCCATGATGTTTGAAGGCGAGGCCGCCGAGAAAAAAACCCAGGTACTCTCGGGCGGTGAAAAAAGCAGGGTGTTGTTGGGTAAAATATTGGCCAAGGACTCCAATTTGTTGTTGTTGGACGAGCCGACGAACCATCTTGATATGCAATCGAGTGATGCCTTTTTGGATGCGATCGACGAGTTTGAAGGCGCGGTCATCATGGTGACCCACAATGAGTTGTTTCTTCAGAAGCTGGCCAATCGTTTTGTGATATTTCAAGAAGATCGGATCGAATACTTCGAGGGCTCGTATGA
>JBFFBT010000169.1:0-12667 GCA_041560255.1 Myxococcota bacterium
CGCTTGTCCATCCAGATCGATCAACATCCATTTATGGGAACCGACCATGGGCTCAGTGGAGCGGATGCCCTGTATGATAAGATATGTCGGGGGTCAAGTCGAATTGAAAGCCGAGGTTACGAGCGGTTGTTCCACCAAGGGAATGTTGAACATCTGGGTAAAAGATCAGTCTACCGGCACACCCATGACCATCGACCTGCAGGCCAGCGAAATACCCAAAAGTCTAGATTTAAAACAGCAAACTTCCATAGCCCTGCGACTGGTAAAAACACAGCCGATCAGCAGACAACTTCGGGTGGAGCTGTACGCCACCTGCATAGACGGTAGTCCGATATCCGGCCGGTCACACTGTATCATCGAGAAACATCCATGAGCTTACGCGCTTTTATCCTGGTGGTAGTGTCGATCTTCGTCGGCGCGGGTGGTTTTGCATGGCTGGACACCTACACCTCGATGCTGACCGGATCGGAAACCGATTTTTCAGTCCTGTCTTTTCGCTCCCTGACACTCTATGATGCAACCCATCCATCTGGTGGGCAAATCTTTACGCAATCCGGAAAATATTACGTGATAGATCTGCAGCTTGACCACCAAGCCCAGCTACACCGCGATCAGGGATTTTCCAAGCTTACCGGATGGGACATCGTCCAAAACGCAAAGGACAAGAGCTGGAATGCCATCTCTGCAGAAAAACCTGTCGAGCTTGCGTCCAAAAATCCCATCCGACTTCCTCTTCGAGGCATCTATCCCATGACATCTTTGAGCCGACACACAGCCGGATGCTCGCAGCTGTCGATGTCGGTATCCAAAGGCACCCTTGGCAAACATCGTTCGATCCATTCGATTTTGACCCTGTTGCCCGGCGTGGAGCGCAACAACTCCTGCACTCTCAATGTCGGTTTGGTGTTTTCCAAACTTGGCTCAAATGACGACGGCTCGAGCATTTCGGCTTACCTCCCGGAGGGAAATGCCTTTCGCATGCAGTACCTGGAAGAAGATCTGGTATGGCAGAATTTGACTGCAAAAAAACTTGTGGGACGGCTGGCGCATGCCGGTCGGTTGGAGTTACCCAAAAACGGATCGTGTCGTTGTTTGCCGGACTCGGTGTTGGAAATTTCCGGACAAATCGAGCTGACCCGGCTGATTTTCAGCGCCGAGCGTTTGAAACCACATATTCAAGCCGTTTTGTACGCCCGTTGGTTGGAGGATGCCACGGTAGATAGCAAAAATTGTTCCCGCCCGAGCTTGGGTAGATTCATATCCTCATGGTCGATTGTATTTGCATCAATTATAGGAATTTTTTTGGCCGTCTACGAAGCCGTGAAGATAAAACGCAGTCCTGAACCCACCAAAAACGCATCCGATTGAAAAAAGTATGATACACCTTATTAAAAAGAAGTTTTGGATGATTGCCGCACTGGGACTATTCGGTTGGAGTATAGCGGCTTGTCATGGATATGGAGCTTCGCTTTTTGAGCGTCAACCCATTCGGCTCGACGCTTGGCTGGATTTCGATCCAAATGGTGTACTCAGTGCCGTCTCTTTGGACGACTGCGCCGGCCGGGCCGTAAGCATCAAAGAACATATCACGCGATTTGCAGACGGGTTGGCTGCAGGATTGCAACTCGATCGCGCCGAAAAGTCGTCCCCATCTTTGCTCGCAGCACTCCAACACCAAATCAACATCAACCCTGTTGCAGCCCGTCTATTGTTGTATAGCGGGCATGCCCGATCTGTCATCCCGGATGAACAACAAACCCAAAGGATCACCCACCTGTGTTTACCCGAGGGCATGGTTCCGGCCCAGAGGTTGATCGAACAGCTGGATCTGGCAGGATCGACCGTCGTGATCGTGCTCAATGCATGCGATTCCGCGTATGTCGACATAAGTAAGATTTCCATACCCATATCGGTGATATCGTCGTCGCCAGGAAAGGTCGGAGTCCGTTCGGGGTTTTCAGAAGATATTCAAGCGGCCCTGATCGAAAACATTGATCTGAACCATGACGGAATTGCTACCGATTATGAGTTGTTTACAAGCATACGAGATAGGATGAAGCAACGGCATTCCTCAACTCAACATCCAGCTGTTCCCAAGATACGCCGTCAAGCATCCTCGCATATCCCTTTGCCCGTTCGAGCACCTTGTGACTTGAAATGCCGGCGGGTCAAGCAAAACATGCAGGTGTTTATCAACAACCTGCAACCCGAAGAAAAAGCCCGGCAATTGCAATGCGCCATGGAGAGACAGCTGGAGCTTTCAACCGGCGTCAAGGTAGCCGAGCTTCCTCGGGTGGAGAGGGACTACTTTATCGTATCTGCAAAAAATGATTTGATTAGAAAAAAAGTGTCCGATGCCGCCGCTCGAGTATTGGATCCCTTTCCGTCTCAAGATCGAAAAGCCGTCGAGGCCGTCGCCCGCTTTATCATGTTTGCAGAGATTTATCATATCGAGGCTTCAAGTGCATGGATTAGGGTAATTCGTCTTCGAGATCAACACCTTATGGCAACCCGCATGGTACCCGAGGAGGGCGTTGTGGATGCATCTGTGTTATCCGCCATACCCAAGCGCATCGATCTAAAGAGTCACCCAGGGATGATGGATCATTACATTGTGCGCATCACACATCGGGTACCTACTCAACCAGTGCAAATCGAAGACAAAGTCTTTCATCCCGACAAAGCCGTTCCAATCCCTTGTATCCAAGCAGAAGGACAATGCTTCGTGATAAGAAACAGATAACCACTGGAGTTGCTTCAGAGTGTTGCATATGTTGAAATCCGACAGGCTGGTTTTACAAATCGGACTGGATCAAATCATGCGTCGGCATATACAGGCTTTTATCCTTGTTTTGGTCGTCGTCTCAGTGTGTCCGGCACAAGCCGTCGAGAAGGATGATCTTTGTAGCCAACTCAATCTTGAAAACCAGCAAATCGAGATACAATTGAATCTCCTCGATCAGAACTCCATCGACTGGATGTCGCTCAAAAGCCGATACATGCAAAACCAGCTACAGTTCATTCGTATTCGTTGTACCGCCCCTACGGCCAAAAAAACCTTCGTTCACTCCGGAACGCTCATCCAAGAAGCAAAAAAACATTTTGATGCTGCGGATAAATTGTTTCATGCCTGTACGACAGAAAAGCAAGAATGTATGTCCTACGAAAACGCCCGCCTGCAGATGGCGATTGTTTATCTCGATTTGCTGATCTGGCTGGGAGACGATAACGATATGGAGCAAGCCAAGCAGTTGATTCGATCGGGGCGTTTGATCGGATCCGAAAACGTGTCGTTACTTTTGAAAACCCTTATCGAGCAAGGAGTCGACCCCACATCCCTGGAAGCCCTGTTGCACGAAGTGGTCACCCAATTGCTGAAGGGTGAGTCCGATCAAGCGTCGACCCTTCAGAGAATATTGATGGCGATCCGCTCACATGACGTTGGATTTCTCAAGGTGTTGCGCGCGCAGGTCGAGCGCCTGCGACGCAGGGATCCGCAGTTGATGCCCGAAGAGCTGGTTACCGAATTGGAGAAAGAAATTCCGGATCCAAAAAAGATTACCCAACTGCTGTTCGAGCTGGACGAGAAAAAATTGGCATTTTTATTCGATACCAGTCAAGCCATTGAACAAGCGCGCCGGCGGGCTGCCTTACTCGAAGACCGGTACAAAAGCGGATTGGTGATTGCGGTCAGCATGTCACCTTCGATCCAAGACAACTGTCCGGCGGCCACATTGTTTTTACGTCGAATCGAAGAAGCTCTCACTCCCGATCCGTCCCCAGGTCTACCTGTGCCGATAATGGTCAAGACCCATGATTATGAGTCCGAAATCAAGGAGCTACTTTGCTGCTGCGGTATGCTGTCAACCTGTAAGAACGCTCAGAAAACCGGTCCTAATCAAAAGTCAAACTGCCGACATCGCGCCTGTGAAGCCGTGTTGGGTATGGAGTTGACCGAAGACTCCCTGGGAGTGCGGGCCGAAGGCACCCTCTACCTGGTCCTGCCAGGCAGCATGCCTATCGGCAAAATCGAGTCATATCGGCGCCGAATCTCCAATACCCAGGCGTTTTCCTGTTTTGATACTGCGCACGAGGCGGGTTATGCTGTCGCCGCTTTGGAGTTTCTGGAAGACATGCGTTATAAAATGGATGTTTTGGCAAGTCTTCCGGTATTGTTGGAAAAATGCCCTTTACCGAACAGCAAACCACCATCTGCATGGAACGCATTGTTGTTATCCGGCCTTCCCCATCTGATTGATCAATCCACTGATAATGATACTCAAGGATGGTGGTTTGCGATGGGAGATGTTGTGCTTACCAGCGCCGGGATGACTCTGGTGGGCCTATCTGTGCATGCCCGCAACGAATACAGCCGGGGCGTGGGCGGACTTGAGGTTGCCAACACACTGCTCGTATCGGGGAGCTTGGCGTTGACTGCCGTGTTGATCGGCCGGATCGTTTCGGCTTTGACCTATGAATCAAATTGATCAAAATTATGGAGTCAAGCATGCGAACCCCTGAAGTCATTTTTATCCTGATAGTATGGATTCTCGCCGCAATGTTCTGCTCCATGCCGAGCTGTATGTATTCGAAAGACAACCAGTGTATGACTTTCGAGCTGTGCAACGGACGGGATGACGACTGCGACGGAGCTGTGGATGAAGATTTTGAAAAACTCGGGCGTTCGTGTGATATAGGTCAGGGTGCCTGTTTCAGCCAAGGCATCTATGCATGTGATCCAACCGGATTTGGTACCAAATGCAACGCAATCCCTAAGGAACCGGCCGGTTTCGATGTATGTAACGGCATCGACGATGATTGTGACGGAGTGGTCGATTACTACCATGAGGGACCATTGTTATTGTCCAGTTGTGACTGCACCAGTATCACAATCGAGCCCACGCAGATCTACAAACGAGAAGGCCAACGACTTTGCGATCCCCAAAGCATCGATTGCTCCGGACCGACAACGGACGGATATACCATGGCATACTGTTGGAACGAGTGCGATCCGGATGATTTCCCGTGGGCGCAATGCAGTTGGATGGATGTCGATTTAAACCGGTTTGATATCGATCATGCCGGTCGGGGAGCGCTGGAGATCGGGTTTTGCAATGATACGAAGTTATATGGAGCGCTAAACATCTACTACGGAGAGTACCCTCGTCGAAAACAACTCAGATTGCTCAACTCCGAACAGATACAAAACGGATTGGCTCCAGGATGCCATCGGGTGTTGCTGGGTCCCGGCGACGCCGTTTGCCCGATCTTCGATCCTGCGAAAAAACCGGATGGATTGCCGGACGAATGCCTCACGGGATGTGAATCGGGCAGTTGGAAAAAAGTCAGCGAAAAATGCATGTTCGCCTATGATAGGGTGCCTGTTTGGTTGAGCGGCGAGGAGTGCGTCGAGGGAAAGCCTGTAGCTGTGAGCATCACCAAAATCGAAATCACCTACCACCGGCCGTCCTGTGTATGTATTCGAGACAGCGACTGTCTCGATCCCGAAAAGCCCTATTGTGAAAAGGGCAGCCCGATACGAGATTGGCGCTGCCAAGACGACGCCAACCCGAGGTGCGCAGGCGTGTGCGCATCCCAATACAAAGAGTAGATCTAGATATGTCTATACAGCGACTTTCCAATTGGCTCAAATCCAAAGACAATCCTATCGTGTGCTATTTGTACCACCTTGATGTAAAACCCCAAGCACAGGTAGATGCAAAAATGAAATCGCAAATGATGCAATCGCAACCGATTCGAAACCTGCTCACCCTCCAAAAAGATGAGGGCGGCTTTGCCAATGCCCCCAAGGGGTTTCCGGCACAAACCACTTTTTGGGCTCTCGACATCATGGCGCGCTGCAAAATGAGCATCCACGACGAACCGGTGCGCAAAGCCCTGACCTGGATTGAAGAAAAGTATACCTCCAGCGGAGCTTATTCGTACAACCGCGGTGGATCGGGAGTTTTACCCTGTTATGTCGGAAAGGTTGCACGAAATGTCGCCGTGCTGGCCGGATTTGAGCATCCATCGTTTCAATCGGCGGTTGAATGGCTCGTCGATCACCAACGCTTTGACCACAAAGAGACAAAGGCGGGAGGAGAAAAGAAGTGGCCTTTCAAATCGGTCGAGAATTACGGCGGATGCTGGCGGTCGGTCAGCTGTTATCACGGAGTGGTGGCGGCGCTTCGGGCTTTCGCTGCAATCCCAAAACAACACCGCAGCAAAACCATACAGAAACGAATCCAATCTGCGCTGCGTTACCTCGAAATCCACAGACTCTACAAGCAAAGCTCATCCGATAAACAATTGTTCAAACACCTGACTCAGTTTTTTCTCTGGGGTGATTATCGACATCATCTTATCGATATCCTCGAGACGATCGCACACATCGATCCAAGCCTCATCAAGCTGGACTGGATCCGCCATGCCGTCGATGTGGTGGACGCACATACAATCGATGGGAGAGTACCTCTGGTGAAAAACTATGCCTCCCGTCTCGTCGATCCCGACACATTCGAATCGAGAGGCATGCCTTCTCGTTTCTTGAGCCTCCAATGGCTGCAAATCAAACGGTGTTTCAACTTGGTCTGATCGATACGGCGTTGACTTGTCATTGAAATGGGATTAGAAATTGAAATGATATCAGCGAGGAAACCGAGATGCAAAGAAGAGATTTTATCAAAAAGACGGCAGCCTTGGCGATAGGCTCGGGGATTTACTCGGGCCTTGACCACCGGGCCCAATCAAAACAAGTTGCTCCCCGAAAAGACATGCTGATCATGGACGCCATGGGAGAAATCCGCTTGACCCATGAAAGATCTTTACTCGAGCAAATTATAGCGAGTGGAACCAACTCGGTCACCGTGACTCTATGCGATCCAAAGCAACACGAACAAAAAGCATACGATTCGGCCTTGGAAAGCATTTTGGCTTACGATCGACATATTCGAAAAAACCAAGACCTCCTGATCAAAGCAACCACCTCGGCGGATATTCATCGCGCGAAAACAACCAAACGTTTGGCGTTGTTTTACTACTTCCAAAACACAACCCAATTCGGGCGGGATCTGAATAGGATCGATCTGTTTTACCAACTCGGAGTCAGAAGCTGTCAACTGACGTACAATCATCAAAACTGGGTAGGCACCGGATGCAAAGAAAGATTCGCGGGAGGATTGAGCCGCTTCGGCATCGAGCTGGTGGAAAAAATGAACAACACCGGCATGTTGATCGATATCTCACATGCCTCCGAACGCACCATGGCCGATACCATCCAAGCCTCAAAAAAACCGATCATCATTTCTCATACCGGTTGCATGACGGTGTATCAAAACATCCGAAACACCCAAGACGATTCGATACGCAAGCTTGCTGATAAAGGCGGTGTAATTGGTATATGCCAAATTCGCCCCTTTATCACCTCCCAGAAAAGAGGCAACCTCCAACACTACTTCAAACATGTCCGACACGCCATTCGAGTCGCCGGTATCGATCACGTATGCATCGGAAGTGATCGCGATCACCGCATCATCCAAGATACTCCCGAAGAAATGAACCTTCTTCATCAGGAAGAAGGTCCAAACTTCGTCAATGATGACTGGCCGCTTTATATGAGCTCGTTGAACGGACCGCGAAGAATGGAAGTGGTTCGAGACGGTCTTCAGAAAATGGGTTTGTCGTACACGGACATCGAAAAAGTGATGGGTCTCAATCTATTGCGGATCTACAAAGACGTCATCGGTTGATACGTTCCGTAAATCCCAATACTCCCCCTGAAAGCATTTGAAAACCACCCACCGGGCGCTGTGTATACCGCTTGATGATCTCGGAAAAAACATTATGAAATCCGATTGATACCTGAATACTATTGGATTTTTTCCATCCGGAGAATCATCACTATTGCAACTAAGTTGCAATAGTGATATGGAAAAACCCACCCGGAAGGCGAGGTAACGTTGTCGGTAAAAAAACTTCTCAAGACTGCCGGACTTCGGTATACCCCGGTCAGAAACAAAGTACTCGAAATGCTCAACCAGGCCGATCGGCCTCTTTCGCACCAAGAAATCGCCGGCCATCCCGAAATGGGCAACCTCGATAGGGTCACGCTTTACCGAACCTTGACGACTCTTGAAAAAGTCGGATTGCTTCACTGCATACAGGGCATCGACGGTGTCTGGCGGTATCGTAGTCACGGGATCTATCCGGATCGATGTGGCGGCAATCATATCCATTTCCTGTGTCTAAGGTGCAACCGGATGTCTTGTCTACCGCAACAGCCGCTTCCCTGGGTAAATGAACCGCCGGGAGCCAAGATCTACCATAAACAATTTATCGTATACGGTCACTGCGCCCAGTGTAACCCCGTAAAAAACACCCAAAACAATGAGAGAAACAATCAGACCCGGCCTCAAAAATCTACCCGCACTCAGGAGTTGAATCAACCATGACCCGAAAGTTTAAGTCCTACATGACGACCTGGTCGGTTTGTTTTTTTGCAGTAACCGCCATCGGTTGCGAAAGAAGCGCCCCAGTTTCCAGATCCCCGCTCAGGATCTTTGCGGCTTCTTCTCTCACCGAAGCATTTCGAGATCTCGAAGAGAAATTCGAGCTCGAGCAGCCCAACTTTGACGCACAGATTACGTTTGCAGGAAGCCAAGTATTGCGACTGCAAATCGAGCAGGGAGCGCAGGCCGACGTTTTTGCATCCGCCAACCTGCAACACATGCAGTCATTGATCGAACAGGATTTGGCGTCGAGCAGCTCGATTTTCGCATACAATGAGCTGGCCGTCATTATCCCCAAGAGCAACCCGGCTTCGATAAAATCGTTTTCCGATCTGCCCGCGGCTGACCGGATCGTCATGGCAAACGATCATGTCCCCGCCGGCATTTACTCCCGTATGGTGCTCGAAAAAGCCGTTGATCGCTTTGGCAAGGAGTTTATCACCAGATTGCGCAACCGGATAGTGTCTGAAGAAAGCAACGTCCGATTGGTTCGCGCCAAGGTTGAGTTGGGTGAAGCCGATGCCGCGATTGTATACCAAACCGACGCCGTCTCTTCTGATCGCCTGTTGCTCATATCCATACCCGAGGATCTCAATGTTCGGGCGAGTTACTCCATTGCACAAGTCACTACTTCGATCAATCCCGAAGGGGTAAAACAGTTCATCACGTTCGTATTCTCCAGGAAAGGACGCCGGATCCTGGAAAAACACGGCTTTATCACCACAACACTATGAAACCGGCCCTCCAGCATCCCATCAACCTCAAAATCCTCGGATGGTTTTGCGCCACCGCGCTGGTCATCGTATTGGCTCTTCCCATACCAGGCTTGCTGCTATCGATTTCCCCCGTCGATCTTCGAGCGGGAGTCAATCATCCTCTTTTCACTCCGGCCCTGTGGCTGAGTCTACGCACAACCTGCATCAGCCTTGCTCTGATAATACTCTGCGGTGTACCACTGGCGTGGTGGCTCGCGAGATCGTCTTCGCGTCTCGCCCGGGTGGTAGCGCTCGTGGTCGATCTTCCCATCGTGATTCCGCCTGCGGTAGTGGGGGTAGCCCTCCTGCAAGCCTTCGGCCGTCAAGGCCTACTCGGCCCGGTGCTATCCGCCTTTGGGATATCGATACCGTTTACGAAAACCGCGGTTGTACTTGCTCAAATCGTGGTGTCTGCGCCTTTTTTTGTTCAGGCCTGCGCCAACGCATTTCGCAAGATCGAGCCGGATCTCATCATCGTAGCTCGTACATTGGGTGCATCCCCCGCAAGCGCTTTCATCCGCATCGCCGTACCCATTGCATTACCTGGTTTGATCACCGGCGCCTCGTTGGCTTGGGCCAGATCACTGGGCGAATTCGGCGCCACGTTGCTTTTTGCCGGCAATCTGACCGGCACGACCCAAACCATGCCTTTGGCAATTTTTTCGGTCCTTGAGTCGGATGTACGTATCGCTTTGGTATTTTCCATTGTGCTTACCGCTCTGGGAGCATTCCTGTTGTTTGCGCTACGATTAATCAAACCTGCCTGGATGCTGCCGGGAGCATACCCATGCACCGATCCCATCACATCAAAAGGAGAGCTGCCATGAGCTTTAGGTTCTGCGTCCGGGATACCATCGGGCAACTCACTCTCGATATCGACATCCGCGGGGGCAACGGGCCACACCTGTTGGTAGGCCCCAACGGAAGTGGAAAGAGCACTTTGCTCCGGGCCATAGCCGGAGTCATACGACCCAAATTCGGAAAGCTGGAAATCAACGGAGAAACCCTTTTTTGCTCGAACAAGGGATTGGATATACCTTGTGAAAAACGCCACATCGGTTACGTCCCTCAAGGATATGGCCTGTTTCCTCATCTACGGGCAATTGACAATATTGCATTCGGATTTTCGACCGGCGCAACCAGACAATCCCTGCGCACCCGCCGGAAAGCGGCACAAGACATATTGAAAAAAATGACATGTACGACCCTGGCAGACCGATTTCCCCATCAGTTGTCCGGAGGCGAGCAGCAACGTGTCGCTCTGGCGCGAGCCCTGCTGAAGAATCCCCGTATTTTGCTGTTGGACGAGCCGCTCGCAGCCCTCGACGCCGCCGTAAGGCGCACCATGCGCTCCTTTCTCGTCCATCATCTGCAGTCCACGGGCATTCCCACCATTATCGTCACCCACGACGTTCGAGACGCACAAGCCTTCGATGGCCCTATCTGGGTGCTCGAGAAAGGAAAAATCGTCCAACTAGGTATTCTGGCATCCCTGCGTGCCGCCCCGGCTACAGATTTTGTCGCCGAGTTTACCGGTGTATTATTCGATCGAAACGAGCTCGAGCCCAACGGCTCAGTCTCTAAAAATTTATCGGCCGGTCTTGTTTCGACTCCCGACGTGGTCCGATCCTGTCAATCCAACCTGGACACGCATAGGACGACACTCGGCATCAGGAAGTCGGGTTAGAAACCTTGGACCAAATGCAATACAAAACAACCCCCACACCAAGGGTACCGCCGCCATAGAGCAGACATTCGACTGGATGAAGCCTGATACCCTGAAGGGTCAACCAAGTGGAAAACAGCAGGTACAAAACCGGCGGCAGCGGCCACAACCAGGTGCGATACGGACGGGGAAGCTCGGGGCTTTTCCTGCGCAACACAAACGCGCCGACAACTGTAAGAGAAGTAAAAATATTCAACGTAAATCCGATATACAGAACCAGTTGATCGATATCTGCCACCAAAACCAAAATGACTGCGATGATTCCTTGAAAAAACACGCTGGGCAACGGCGCGCCTCTCGCGTGTCTTTTGGCCATGATTTTGAAAAACAGTCGATCTTCCGCCATGGCGGCATATACCCGAGGTCCGGCCATGATCATGGCGCTTATGGTCGAGATCAACGCGAATGCAATGAGGGTCGAAATCCACCGACCCGCATGCGGACCGAATAGGGCCATGGCGGCACTGAAGCCTACCTCGCGTTGATTCTCGATGGCGGAAAGCTGGGCGGCCGGAGCTGAATACAGAAACACCAGGTTGAGCGCGAAATAGAGTGCCGTAACCGTTGCGGTACCGACCAACAAAGCCCTTGGCAAGCTGCGGCCCGGATCTTTGAGCTCACCTGCAATATACCCGGCTGCGTTCCAACCCGAAAAAGCAAACGACACCCAAAACAACTGAACCGCAAACTCGCCCGACAATACCGATGACGAGGCGCTGGAAAGCGATGTGTGCAAATGACTCCAGGCTCCATCGCCCCATAGCAGGCCTGCCGCTACAAAGAGCAGGATCAACATAGCTTTCAAGACCGTCAACACCGTCTGGAAACGACTTCCCAAAGAAACGTGAAACATATGCAACAACGTCAATCCCGCAATCAACGAAACCGCCGTAAGTCTCACAGGCAGTACCGGTATGACTCCATGCAGATAATTCCCGAACGCCAGCGCGCTCGCCCCGATGGGAGCGGAGAATCCTGCGACAAGAGATACCCAACCGGACACGAAACCGACTCCTGGGTGCAATGCTTCTTTGAGATAAACATACTCGCCTCCCACCCGGGGCATCATCGCGCCCAACTCGCCGTAGATCATAGCTCCGCAAAGAGCCAACAATCCACCCACCAGCCATGCCAAGAGAATGCGGGGAGCATCGAGCGCGTGAACCATGTATCCAGTAGATATGAAGACCCCGGTTCCGATCATATTGGCCACCACAATCGCTGTGGCCGCAAACCAGCCCAGACGTCGAAGCGTCGTCATGCCCTTATGCCTCTCTCGAGCAGCGCAAAAGAACTCCTATTTCACCCGGCAACTTACCGCAACTCCCGAGGTTTTAAAACGTTCGATGATGGTCTCGAAATCTTTGCGACTTTTGAGATATTCGACGTACTCACGTATGACTTTGCGATGCATCCACATGTTGTGTGACACAAAACAACCTCCGACCTTCATCTTGGGCGCGATATCGATAAAGTATTGCTTGTACCATTCTTTATCCGCATCCGAAAACACAAAATCAAACGGCCCTTCGAGCTGTTTGACCAACTCGTGCGCATCGGACAACCGAGCGTCGATGATATGTGATAGGCCGGCTTGCTTGAAATTTTCCAGTGCTTGGCGGTGGCGTTTTTTATCAATTTCTACGGTGATGAGTCGGCCGTCGTTTTTACCAAGGGCC
>JBFFBT010000170.1:0-12603 GCA_041560255.1 Myxococcota bacterium
AAAGGCCATTGAAATGAAAACAGAGGATCATTCCATCGTACTCCCCGTTCTGATTCGGCATTATAGGCTTCAGAGCAATAATAATGAATAAGACTATCATCCTCTAACGTTAGAAAAGCATTTGCACAACCAGGAGCAACATGTATTGAAAACCTATTTTTTTCATCTAATTTGAAATACTCCCATTGCAAAAAGGACTTTGACTCTTTCCTCAGATCAACCACAATATCGTAAATCGATCCTTTCAAACATGACAAGGTCTTCCCTTCAGCATGAGGAGTCAATTGATAATGAAATCCACGCAAAGTACCTTTATGGGGATTTTCTGAGATATTCGCCTGTAAAATTCTATTCGTAATATCATGTTCTCGAAATTCTTTTATGCAGAAATGTCTACGAAATAGACCACGCTCATCCCTAAAAGGAGTAGGTTTGATCAGATAAACATCTTGAATTTTCGTCTTTTCAAAAATCACTTTTTAATTCTCCTTAGATTTTCATCCAATATTCCTATATTTCTAAGGTATTTAATCTGTAACAAGCGATTACACTGACGTCCCCGAAACTGTACTTCTTTCAGATCACAACTTCTAAAAAATTCAACAAGCTCTCTGGCACCACGTTCAAGGTCCCACTCGGGATGGTAATAGTCACTTAACTCACTGAGAATTCTTGCAAATGAAACCTTATATGTACGCGAATCAGAACCATGTTCCCCTGTAAAAACAAGTTCACAACCAGGCATCGCATTCTGAGCAGCTTCAGCAAGCTGTCTTACTGTGTAATTACCATTAGAAATCCCAATATTATAAGCTTTACCGGCCACCAATTCTGATGGTGCCTCAAGTCCAGCAATTAATGCCGAACAAACATCTCTAACATGAATAACCGGTCGCCATGGTGTGCCATCACTTTTAATCTCTATCCTTCCCGTTGTAAATGCACAAGCAACAAGATTATTAAAAACAATATCACATCTAAGTCTACCACTTTCTCCAAATACTGTAGATGGGCGAAATGCAACTACAGTAAAATCATTTGTCGTCATTTTACGTATTTCTTTTTCTGCCTCCCATTTAGTACGAGCATAAACAGTGAGTGGTGTTTTCTTGCTCTTTTCTTCATCTAATTCTTCATCTGTTTCAGATATTCCATACATACTTTGAGATGATGAATATACGAAACGTTTAACACCTGCCAAACAAGCTTTTTGTGCTAATTCAATCGTACCATAATAATTGATATCCTCAGTCAACCGAGGATCCAATTCCCCAAGTGGGTCATTGGATAATCCAGCCAAATGTATTACTGCATCAATGCCATACAAATCATCTTGCTGTATATCTCGAATATCTTTCTCTACCAATTGATATTGTTGTTTTATATGGCATAGACAGCAATCACTGTAGTAACCAATATCGTAACCGATAACATCATAACCCTTAGATAGTAATATCTCCGTAAGCACTGTTCCGATATAACCCCGATCTCCAGTGACAAAAATTTTCATTTGTTACCTTCAATTTCTTTAGATACAATAAAATGTTCAATTATTGCAGTTAACCATATATGATGAGTCATTTCAATAACATTATAGTTGTCACTCTTTACGATCAGATTCACATCTCCAAGTTTACTTAGAGGATTATCTCCAGAAAAACCCGTTAATGTAATGACAGGCAAGGACATATCTATTGCTTTTCGAGCTGCATTCAGAATATTTTCAGATTTACCACTGCTACTAATCAAAATTGTACAATCACTTCTATCACCAAAATAACCGATAGCTTTTTCAATCCAACATTCATAAGTAAAATCATTTGCAAGGCACGTTATTACAGCGGCATCATGAAAAGTAACAGCGCGTATACCTGCAGATTTTGTAAAATCATTCGCAACGTGACTAGATATAGCTGCACTTGCGCCATTACCAGCAATCATTATTTTTCCGCCTTGAGACTTGATTTTGTCAATAATGTTCACGCATTTATTGAGCTCACAAAGATCCAATAAGGATACATTATACGATATTTCATCAAAATAACTTCTAAATAATTTATTTACCATCAATCACCCCTACTGTATATAATTCGTTTTTCTCACAATATTTAAACTCCCAAGCAAAACACTCTAGGCCTCTTGAGATATCTAACCCCTCATGAATCCATTACCATCACAATTATTGCCTGTACATAAAATATGAGTTATTCTTGAAAAAGTCAACAGCAAAAGATCCTTAACGAATATCAGAATAGATTTTTCCAATGCAAAGTTATATCTATTAGAGATATATATTAATTTTATTGTGGATATAAACAATTTCTTCTGAGTCTATTCGATGAATTCCACTGTAACTTCCTTTTTACTGAATTCTGTTAAAGACATACAGAAATTATCAAATCCAACGTGTGTTTAAATTATTTTTTTGACATATATCAATCAAAACAGATATAAATTGGATTCACTATGAAAGTTCCTAAAAAAAAGTCCTTTTATATTGAATTGTTCTTAAGCTTTACGATTTTTTCTGGCTGCCAGACATCCAAAATGACTCTGGGTATCAAGCCGGAAGAGCCGCAAAATCAGCCGGATAAGGGATTTCTTTCCCAGTACGCCCATACGTATCGCTTTCGTCTCGGCCATCCCAGCTCCATCAGCATCACACCCGGGAATGATGCCGTTTTATATCTTCGTTCGGGACCGCGTGATTTTGTAAAAAACCTGTATAGCCTCGATCTGAAAACCGGCGAGGAGAGCCTGCTTGTTTCTGCCACCCAAATCCTCAACGGGGATAAAGAGCAAATCAGCGCACAAGAGCTTGCTCGACGTGAGAGAATGCGTACCGGGGCAACCCGCGGGATAGCTGAATACATGCTTTCTGAAGATGGTACCCGGATTTTGGTCCCGTTGTCCGCCAAGCTTTATTTGATCGATCGTCGGACCCGAAATGTACGCACGGTAGCCCATCCCCCCGGTTATCCCATGGCCGCAAGCCTTTCACCCGACGGCAACAGGGTTGCCTATGTGCAAAACAGAAATTTGTATATCACCGAGATTCAATCCGGTGTGGTACGTCAACTGACTCACGCCGAAAACAACGACATTTCCTATGGTTCGGCAGAGTTTGTGGCCCAAGAGGAAATGGATCGCTACAGCGGAACTTGGTGGTCGCCGGACAGCTTGCACATCGTAGTGCAACAAACCGATACAAGCCAAGTAGAGAAAATGCACATCCTGGATCCCATGCAGCCTCAAAAAGCTCCCAGATCCTGGGCGTATCCCCGGGCAGGTCGCGCCAATGCCCGGGTCCGCCTGGGCATCGTATCGGCTCAAGGGGGAAATATCACCTGGATTGGGTGGAACCATGACGATTATCCCTATCTCGCCAAAGTGACCTGGAAGAACAAGGCGCCTCTTTCGATCTTGGTGCAAAATCGTACCCAGACCAAGCAACTGCTTTTAGCCGTAGAGCCTGATTCCGGCCGCACCCGCACTCTGCTCACCGAACATGACCCCGCTTGGATCAATCTTCATCCCAACAACCCATATTGGCTGCAAGACGGCCAAGGTTTTGCATGGATCAGCGACCAAGGCGGACATAGAAACATCCAGCTTCGAGATCGTACCGGAAAACTCCAACAAACCCTCAAAACCAAAGATTATTCGATCTTTAAACTGCTGTCGGTCGATCAACCCAGACGTACCGCTTTTGTGCTGGCGGGACGGGACGCCACCGAGCAACAGGTGTTACGTCTTTCGTTGTCAGGCAGGCACGAAGCGCCGAAAGCCGTCAGTGATGAGATCATGCAACATGACGCGATTTTTTCGAAAAACCATGACATCTACATATACAACCTCGAAACTTTTGCGGGGAACCAAGCTTGGGTGGTCAAAAACAACCTGGATGAAACCCTCTTTACAATTCAATCGATGGCCGAACATCCACCATTCGCACCCAACTATGAAATTCGATCCGTAGGAAAGTTGCAGTATAAAGCCGCTATCGTGCGCCCGCGCGATTTTCGCCCCGATCGACTCTATCCGGTGATTGTATATGTCTACGCGGGCCCGGGCGCCCAATTGGTCAAAGCTTCGGGCCATCGCTATCTATTGCAGCAATGGATGGCCGACTGCGGCTTCATTGTGGTGACAATCGATGGGCGAGGCACACCCGGAAGAGGGATTGGTTGGGAGAAGGCCATCAAGGGAAACTTCATAAAAATCCCTCTCAATGACCAAGTGGAAGGATTGCAGGCCTTGGGACGGCTTTACCCCGAAATGGATCTGGGTCGCGTCGGTGTGTTCGGTTGGTCTTTCGGAGGATACTTTTCGGCCATGGCGGTCATGCAAAAGCCCGAAATATTTCATGCCGCGGTTGCAGGAGCGCCCGTGTCCGACTGGATGGACTACGACACCCACTACACCGAACGTTACCTGGGCCTCCCGGAAGAAAACCCAGAAGGCTATCACCAAAGCTCGGTTTTATCTCATGCAAGCAACCTAAAAAGACCCCTGCTGTTGGTACATGGTACCGCGGACGATAATGTCTATTTCAACCACAGCGTCAAATTATCCAATGCCTTATTCCGAGTCGGCAACCACCATGAGTTTCTCCCTTTATCCGGCTTAACCCACAGCGTCCCCGACCCAGGAGTCACCATCCGGTTGTATGCTCGAATTATGGAGTTTTTTCGGCGCCATCTCCAATCCTGACAGCGACAACCTCATGCTGGATCAATTTAGGTATGCAGAAGGAACATCAATTATTCTATTCGAATATCCGTGAAAGAGGCAAAGCCACGCGAGCTTTCGGTATGTAAGTCAGGTAACAATGAGCGTGGTAATACCTCCGATGATACCACTTATTCCTAAAAAAAGCATAACACCCCAATACGTCCTTCTTACACCCGGCACAACCCCGCTGCCGCGGTTTCTAATCATGATTACAATGGCCAATACAGTCAAAACGACACCTGCAACCAACGACAAGATACCTCCCAACAGTCCACTGTCCACGCTGGCTCTCCTCTCTTAAAAGTTGGTCACGCCGCGGATCACCTGATGCTTTATCTACCCGCGGGGGGTAAAACCCGAACCGGCCACAACAGCCCGCCAAGTACGATACCGACCAATACCATGATGAAATTGATGTGCGTTGGGGCGGCTTCTTCTGAATGTATACCCCAACCAATGCCCATCAACAGCCCTCCAATTGTGAGTAAGATAATCGGCGGAATCATCTGTTTGTTTTTATACAGTCGATCGTTCATGATCCGATACCAACCGGGCACCGGATGAAACCAATGACCGAGCAATACACCCAAAAAAAATGGTGTAAAGTAAGTGGCGTGGATGAACCACCGCATACCTTCAGTAAAATCGGAAATACCTTTACGATACGCCAAGGCCAGCTCCATGAAAGCAAAGGTAGCCGCAAGTACAAATGGACAGATGATTCGTGCGAAAATAATCATCCCGCGCGGCCAATGCCTGGGTGCAGACAGGTCGCTCATATGAAAACCTCCTTCAATTGACTGTTCCCATCGGCCAAAAAACAGCTCCGACGATCAAACCCACAATCACACTCAGGGTTACTGCAAGCGATTGGACCACATTATGACGTACTTTACGTTTTAGAATATCCCAAGCGGCCACCCATATCAAGCTGACTGCCAAAACGACTACATACGAGGCCTTGAAATAGGGTTTGTCGGTAATCGGAAACCAATGACCAACCCATACGGACAATGCCCACGGAACAGCCGTGGTATACCAAAAACCAACTCGAAGTATTTCGCTCCAAGTCGTCGCACCGTCGGGCGCTTTTCTCAACATCAAGACGACGTCCGCAACCACGATAAAAACAACCAATCCTATGCCGGTCCAAGAGGCCCAGGTCATGCCCTCCTCCTTTTGCAAAGTCACGTGGATAAGACTTCAGCTTCTTCTATATTATCCTTGATCAAGCATGATCAATTTGCTTTACAAACCGGGCTATATACTGTACCGCCGAAAGCAGGCTGAAAAACAAAGACAGATAGATCAACCATAATCCCACGATATGAAAATCCACCCATGGCTTTACAGGTATTCCAACTTGGGCGCACAACTTGTGCAGCCAGCTTCCTACCACGTAGTTATGCAACCATGGTGTGATGACAGCTATCGGGTACGGATAGTGAATCAAAAGACCTAAAATTCCTGTAAACTGAAAAGCGGTCTTCCATTTACCTCCTTGGCTGGCGGCAATGACTACGCCCTCGGATGAGGCGATGCTTCTCAATCCGGTGATAGAAAGCTCACGAGCCAGCAACAAAACCACCAACCAAGCAGGTATTCGCCCCAACGGCACCAACATCACCAAAGTCGACATGACAATCAACTTATCAGCCAAAGGATCTAAAAACTTGCCCAATACGGTGGTCAATCCCTTTCTCCGGGCCAACCAACCGTCAAAAAAATCCGTAATGGAAGCTACAGAAAACAATACTGTTGCAATGAAACTGTTGATGCGACTCTCGTAATATATAAAAACCAAGACGAACGGAATGATGACAATACGAAGAAAAGTGAGCATATTGGGAAGATTGAAAAATTCTTGCCGAAGTTTGCCACGCACGGATGCGACTCCTTATACCTCAAAAATGAAAAATCTTTCGTATTTGTATCAAAATTCCGTATTCTCAAATTGCGCCGATTATCATCAATTGGATCTCATATTGTTTTTTCCGGTCTCCACAGCAAAACGAAAGTTTGCACTGCAGACTATTGAGCTTGAGAGGCAGGTGCATTGTTCGCTTGATTTTTTTTGGAAGCCTTTTTGTAGATATTGTAAAGTTTCAAAACGCGTCTGACGTAACGCTGAGTTTCGTCATAGGGTGGAATATCCATGTGCTTGGTTACTGCTTGGTGACCCGCATTGTAGGCAGCGAGAGTCAAAACCAAATCACCCGAAAATACATTGGCCATGGTTCTCAGATAACGCGTGCCGCCGAATATGCTTTGACGAGGATCGAAAGGATCATCAACTCCCATTTGCGCCGCGGTCTCCGGCATCAGTTGCATCAAACCTTGGGCTCCGGCAGACGAAACCGCATTGGGATCGAAATTGCTCTCGACAGCCATCACGGCTACAATCAATTCTTTGGGTATATTGAAACGTTTCGAAGCTTCTGTCGTATATTGATCGTATTTGGCGATCATGACATGACGAAATGCCTGTCCGTTGCCGTATCTCGATCTTCGACTGCGAGAAGAACCCGTACCTCCTACTCGTTTGAATCGGCGATCAGTAGGAACATTGGTAAAATGCACGATTCCATGTTCATCCACGAACTTATAAAGCTCTGCCCGCACTTCGGAAAAACCGAGAGAGATGAGTATCAACGATCCCATCAAAATTTTTAGGTTCATTTTCAAGGTTGTGTTCTCCCCGGATCAAAAACCTCTGGGACCTCAGTGCGTCCATACACGTATACGATCATGAAAGCGTCATATCGAGCGAATTCGCGCCCGCATGGTAACTTCCTTCTACCATCAGATGTAAAAACGAACTCCCTGAATATCATAGATAAATTTCTCTATTTCTACAACCAAAGCACTGTTTTTAAATCAAAGTTCCATTATCCATCGACCAATTTTTCGTGCCATACAACAACAAAAGTAACATAAAAACAACCCTTTCAAAGATATGTTAGCACGCCTTTGGCAACAAAATCAATAATTTGTAAGCAATTTGTCAATTTCTTGTCGCAGCGTAAACGGCAGTTGACGTATCGAAAGGCCTGGATATATGCTCGTCCGGGTGGCGCGCAAATACTTACATCGGCCACCATGATTCGGACGACAACCGGAGGAAAAACCAGGTGAACAATCGTGTGGATTTTTTGGTTATCGGTGGCGGTTTGGCGGGCTTGACATTCGGTCTGCATGCCGCCAAAACCGGCCATGTCATGGTTCTCAACAAACAAACCAGCAACCAGTCGGCATCGGATCTCGCTCAGGGTGGAATCGCTTCGGTCACTGCAGAGGATGATTCTTTTGAAGCCCATGAAGCCGATACGTTGAAATCCGGCGCAGGCTTATGTAATCCCAAAGTGGTACGTATGTGTATCGAAGCAGGACCTGAAAGCATTCAAGAGCTCATTCATCTCGGGGTAGCCTTCAGCCGCATCGGAGATGCAACCAACGATATGTTTGATCTGGGAAAAGAGGGAGGTCACTCCAAACGCCGGGTGTTGCACGCCGGTGACTTTACCGGCCATCAAATCATGCAGGCGCTGGTCAAGGCATCTCATGCTGAAGCGAACCTGAGAGTCATCGATCATCAGCTCGCAGTAAATCTGATTGTCGATCAAAATGGAATCTGCCGGGGAGTATTCGCGCTCAATCGGGCCACCGGATCGGTCGAGACCATCCTCTCTCGATGCACCGTGCTGGCCACTGGGGGGGCGGGTAAAGTATACCGCTACACATCCAACCCCGATGTCGCTACCGGAGACGGAATGGCCATGGCCTACCGAGCCGGGGCGGAGATGGCCAATCTCGAGTTCGTGCAGTTTCACCCGACCTGCCTTTATCACCCCAAGAGCAAATCTTTTTTATTATCCGAAGCGTTGCGTGGTGAGGGCGGCGTGTTGAAATTGCTCAACCGAGAAGAATTTCTGCACTTGTATGACCAAAGAGGATCGTTGGCAACCCGGGATATCGTGGCCCGCGCAATCGACTTCGAGCTTAAAAAACGCGGAGACGATCACGCCTTGTTGGACATGACCTCTCTGCCTGCAGATTTTCTCGTCAAACGATTTCCAAACATTCATAAGCACTGCATGGCGCTCGGTTTGGACATGACCAAAGAGATGCTTCCGGTTGTCCCTGCCGCCCATTACTTCTGCGGAGGCGTGCGCACGGATATGCGGGGTCGCAGCTCGATTGCCGGTTTGTATGCGGTTGGAGAAGTTGCGTGTACCGGATTTCACGGCGCCAATCGACTGGCTTCCAATTCACTTCTCGAAGCGGTGGTGTTTGCTCGATTGGCCGCCAATGATGCCGGCAAGTGGATCATCGACAATACGGCGAAAGAATCGAAAGAGTCGTTCCAATGGGACGTGGGCAAAGCTGTGAATTCGGATGAAAGTGTAGTAGTTACCCAAAACTGGTCCGAGATAAGACACTTTATGTGGAATTACGTAGGCATCGTTCGCTCGGACAAACGTTTGAAAAGAGCGATGCGTCGTATCGAAATGGTGCAGGAAGAAATCCGGGAATACTACTGGAACTTTTACCTGACGCCCGACTTGGTGGAGCTTCGCAACATCGCAACCCTCGCGGAATTGGTGGTTTTTTCAGCCGGATTACGTAAGGAAAGCCGAGGACTGCATTACAATCTGGACTACCCTTCACTGGATGATGCTCAACCCCCTCGTGATACAATCCTACGCCGTGGCGATGGAAACAAACCCTTGGCGATAAAAACCAGCCCACCTCATCCCTACGATTGGAGTTGAATCGACTTTAATTGCATGAGGCTTTGCGGCATCTTTTTGCCGTTTTCCAACAATATCGTGCGTATTTCAACAATCCCGGTGTCCGGTGCAAAGATCATCTGGTTTTGAAGCATCCGGGTATTCGTCAATCTCACTTCCATAGAAACCAGCACACAACCCTTGAACTCTCCAGCCGGAGTAGACACTGTTTTACCAATCTCGACGATCTCATACCGCTCTACTGTACGCACGTCTGCTACACTCATCCAAGTATTACCTATTTCAACGGGAGCTTTGAGTATATAGCGGGTATTTCCATCTCGAATTCCGTGTGCATCAATCCTCCATCTGCTGGGGTTGGGGCGGTTGTCGAGATAATAACCTTCAGACTCAGATTGGATACATACCTCGAGATCGGCCTGGGGTTGACCATGAAACCAAGTTGTGTAGCTCCAACAATTTCCAATCTTCAGCGGCAGGTAAACCCCAAGATCTTTCGAGGCATGGGATTCGACGGTTTTCACATGGGCACACCCGTTGGATAGAACCCACATAACCCCCAAGAAAACTATCTTTCTCTCAGCGCGTGTCATTGGTTTTGTTACCCTCCCGATTTTGATGCCGGTAGTGTTGCTTGAGATGCCCCGGAGTTTTGCATGGGTGGTTGTTCTTCTTCATCATGTTGCACCCGCATCAGGGTCTCCCGGGCGCGTTCTCGGATGATTGGAGATACATGCCCGGCCGACAGAGTAAACAAGTATCCCCGGGCTTCCATTCCTTTTATCTCCCCCAACGCAGAAATGATTTGAAGTAAAAACAGCTGGTCGCGCCTGCGACTCATTCGAATCAGCGGTCGCACGGCTCGGGCGTCTTTTTGCGATACCAACACGCCAACCGCCTCCATGGCGAGATTTGGGTCCGGATCTGAAAGCATG
The DNA here is from genome assembly GCA_041560255.1 of Myxococcota bacterium. Classification (GTDB taxonomy): domain Bacteria; phylum Myxococcota; class B64-G9; order B64-G9; family B64-G9; genus JBFFBT01. The sequence goes on from JBFFBT010000170.1 coordinate 10,421, forward strand.
TCCATAACCTGAGGGACCAAGCTTTCGGCGTCTTTCCTATCCCGCAAGGCTCGAAGCACATACAATCGCTCATCCGAATTTCCGTGTGATAGAAGGTTTTTGAGCTCTTCAATCCGAACATCTCTGGTCATCAATTGAAGATCCAAGTAATCAACAGCTTGATTGATGGCCTGTTCCAACAACAAAGAAAAGCTCTCCCGGCGTTCCATGCCTCGAAGCGGCTGTTTTTGAACGGCACGTCCCTGGGAAACAATTTTACTCGAAGATCCACCCACCATCCATTTACTTAAAATCAACTCCACATGTACAGATCGAAGTATTTCATTTTTGGGTTCTTGGGTAGAGTTCGGACTTTCGCTTTCCGACGCTTCAACGATGAAAAGCTCGGCTCGATAGGCTTTCTCACTTCGATCTGCAGTCAATTCGAGCTTCTGGCTCGCATTGACGGCGTCGATGAAAAACTCGCGGGCCTCTTGGGTATCAAATTCCAATCCTTCCGGTACACTATAGAGTCTTTCGTCAACCGAAAATATCCATACCATTTCGCGTTGGCCGCCGGATAATCTTTCACAACCAGACAACAGGCAGGCCGACAATCCCACAAGTTGTACCGTGATCTTCATTTTCGAAACGATATTACGCCACAGAAACGATAGCATCTTCATCCAGAGGTTCCCCAAGAACTTCCCGGGAGTCCAGTTGCGCGCCAAGGTCAAGACCCAATTCTCTGGCCATAAGTGAAGCGATTTCACTTGCCGCTGTCTCCATACCAGGTACTTTGATACCCAGATCCGCCACTGAGGTGGTTCCCAGTTTTTGTAATCCACACGGAATGATGGTATCAAAGTGCGACAAATCGGGTTGAAGATTGAGCGCAAAACCATGTGTGGAAATTCGCTTCGAGATATGAAAACCCAACGCCGCGATTTTCCGTTCACCCACCCATACACCCGGATGTTGATCCGACCAAACGGAGTGAATGCCCAACGTCTCGAGATAGGCCATAACCGCCCGGGCGTTTCGTTTCACCCATTCGGGAACAGACAGCTTCAACTCATCCAAAGAAGCTACCGGATATCCGACCAATTGACCGGGGCCATGATAGGTTACATCGCCTCCCCTTTTGGTAAGAGCTACCTCAATACCTCTTTTCTGGTATTGCTCTTTGCTCAAGCGTAAATTGGACGCATTCGCCTGCCTCCCCAAAGTGACCGTAGGAGGATGTTGCAGCAGGAACAATCTTGGGTTTTTACCCAATCCGACCCGCGTGACATGCGTATACTGAATCCGCATGGCAAGCTCGTAATCCAGCGTTTCGAGATATGTCCATTCCAGTTTTTGCATCATACACCCAAAAATAACCGTCTTCCAAAGTTGATGGCCAAGTTCGCTTCAATGATTTTCCTTGCAGCTTTTTCCATGTCGTACTCGACCCGACAGTACTCATATACCCGCGTATCCGTGTCGAATATGGTGTAGCATGCCCGACAGTCATAATCTCGTGGCTGACCGACACTCCCATCCGTTATGATATATTTGCGATGTCTCCGCAAGCCAAATCGATTGGCCACCAACTCATTAATATCTCCTGGAGACAAAGCAAATACCTTGGTAAGATGCGAATGACCGATAAAATTTACATCAGATATTTGATCCAAATACGGTACGAGCTCAGCAGCTTGATCCATGGTAAAAATATACTCGAAGGTCTCCGGTGACAACGGATTTCCATGACAAAAACACATGTCGTCGATCTTGACGATATAGGGTAGCTCAGCCAACCAGCGCCGGTTTTCTTCTGTCAATTGGTCTGCAGACCAATCAAGTGCGTATTTGGCTGCATCGTAATAATAGTCATAGTTCATCACGCCTGCAACCGCTGCGTCGTGATTACCCATGACGACCAGCGATGCGAACTCTTTGACGATATCGATACATTCGTTCGGATTGGCGCCATACCCTACAATGTCACCAAGACAAATGTACTGATCAACGCTCTTTTTTTCATATTCCTCAACGATTGCTTCCAAGGCCTCCAAGTTGGAATGAATATCGGAGAATATTCCAATCCGCATGTGTTCCTCATAGACCGCACCTATTCTTATTTTGTAACATGCCGCTCATCAAAGATGCAAGCACATCATGGTAACGAAAGCGTTCACCCAGAGGTAGCGGTGACTCTT
>JBFFBT010000171.1:0-12562 GCA_041560255.1 Myxococcota bacterium
AGATTGGAAAGTACGTCTCAAATACATGTATGGCAAGTTCATCCTACCAGGAGAAAACCTGTGGATTACCGAACCCAATGTCGAGTTCGGCCTGGTGCATGGTCCCTGGTTTGATTTCGAAGAGCATATCAACAATTACCGTATGCAGGGGACCATGTTCATCGAGCGAAACGGGGTTCTCAACTCGGCCGACGCCGGTATCACCTTCGCAGGCTTATTCGGCAAGAAGTTGTCCCAAGACTATCTTGACAGGGTAAGCTCTAAATACCCCGGAACTTTTGGAAGCTTCGCTTTCGGTCTGTACAATGGCGGAGGCTACCATGCGGCCGAAACCAACCAAAACAAGGTGTTTGCATCCCGGCTTACACTCAGACCCCTGGGCCCCGTATTTCCAGGTTTGCAGTTGTCACATTTTTTCTTATCCGGTAAGGGAAACAGCGCGGACGAGCCGGATTGGATGCTCAATGCATTCATGGCCAGCTTCGAGCACGAATACCTGGTGCTAACCGCCCAGTATGCCACCGGAAAAGGCAACCAAAAAGGCAACGAGCTCAAGCCGGACGGAGATTCTAAAAAACACCAAGGTCTATCGGGATTTGCCGAGATCAAACTGCCCTGGATCCAATCCAGTCTGATTGGACGCCTGGACTGGTTCGAATGGGATGATGTCCAAAGCACCCGATTGATTTTGGGATACGCATACTACATCTACAAAAAGAATTTTCTTCTTCTAGACATCGATCGGGTAAACTACCCGGATACCCAAAAACCCGACGACTGGCAGGTCAAGCTCACTCTTCAGGTCGCAGTATTGTAACCCATCATTTTTTGACAACACCTGCTCGCACCGGGTAGCGCAAATCTTCATTTTGTTTCTTTATGGAAACCCTTTCGTCACTTGAATCGCATAGGATAGCAACAACCTAAAGGAGGACATGATGAAAAATCCGTCGATTGCAACCACCGCCATGCTGCTTTTCGGTCTGGTTTTCGGCGCATGCAAAAATAACGGCATGATCATTAAAATGGACGGCTCATCCACGGTGTTTCCAATCACTGAGGCGGTGGCGGAAGAGTTTCAAAAACAACACGAAACCCGGGTAACCATCGGGGTTTCGGGCTCGGGAGGAGGGTTTAAAAAGTTTTGCAACCATGAAACCGATTTCAGCAATGCCTCTCGACCCATCAAACTCAGCGAGGTTGAACAATGCCGGAAAAACCATGTCGAGTACATCGAGTTGCCTATCGCCTATGACGGCATCGCGGTCGTCGTCCACAAAGACGCCGATTGGGTGGATACCCTGAGTGTGGCCGAGCTGAGAAAACTATGGTTACCCTCGGCCCAGGGAAAGCTCACCCACTGGAACCAACTCAGACCTTCGTGGCCGGAAAAAGAAATTCATCTGTTCGGTCCGGGTATTGATTCAGGGACCTACGATTATTTCACCGAAGCCATTGTGGGAGAAGAACACTCCAGCCGCGGAGATTTTACTTCCAGCGAAGATGACAACGTGCTGGTACAGGGCATTTCGGGAGATAAATATGCTTTGGGTTTTTTCGGTTTGGCTTACTATATTGAAAACCGTGATAAGCTCAAAGTCGTGCCCATTCGAGCGGGTGACAAGGATCCGGTCTCTCCTTCATTCGAAACCGTAGCCGACGGCAGATACCAACCCCTTTCCAGACCCTTGTTTGTTTATGTCAACAAACAGGTTGCGGATCGAAAAGATATCAGTGCATTCGTACGGTTCATGCTCGAACGGGCCGCCCCCTATATCCGAGAGGTGGGTTACATCCCTCTGCCCTCGGCCGCGTATGCTTTGGTCAAAGAACGCTTTACCAAACGAATCACGGGTTCTTTGTTCGGCGGAAAAGGATCTCAAGTAGGAGTCAAAGTCGAGGAGCTGCTCCAAAACCAATAACAGGAAATCTCAATCATGTCTTCGGTTGTACCATCCGACATCACCCGGAAAGAGATCCCGGCGATCCCGCTCCATCGCCATGGGCAGCTGCGTGAGAAATTGGTAGAGCTCGCCATACTCGGCTGCGGAATGCTTTCGATCCTCACCACCGCCGGGATTTTGGGGGTGTTGGCGTTCGAGACCATCGCATTTTTCAAAGAGGTATCCCCAACCCAATATTTTTTCGATTCCCAATGGACTCCTCTTTTTTCAGACCAGCACTTCGGTATTTGGCCTCTGCTTACCGGCACCTTGCTCACATCTATCATCGCCATATCGGTCGCGCTGCCTTTCGGTCTATTGTCGGCCATCTATCTCAGTGAGTTTTCGGCTCAGGAAACTCGAAAAATACTGAAGCCCGCCCTTGAAATGCTCGCAGGCGTACCCACCATTGTGTATGGATACTTCGCGTTGGTATTTGTAACTCCCATGCTGCAACACATTTTGCCCGGCCTGGCGGCATTCAACGCACTCAGCCCGGGTATCGTCATGGGCATCATGATCATCCCCATGATCTCGTCGCTCGCGGATGACGCCTTGCACGCGGTACCCATAAGTCTCAAAGAAGGAGCCTATGCATTGGGTGCGGACAAGCTTCAAACCATCTTCCGGATCGTCATTCCTACAGCCTTTTCGGGCATCACCGCCTCGGTTATCCTGGCGGTGTCACGCGCGCTCGGCGAGACCATGATCGTGGCTATCGCCGCCGGGCAGCAGCCTCGGCTCACTCTCGATCCGCGAGTACCCATCGAAACCATGACCGCATACATCGTACAAATCAGCCTCGGGGATACCCCGGCGGGCACGCTGGCCTACAAAACCATCTTCGTGGTGGGAGCCAGCTTGTTCGTCATGACCTTCGGAATGAACATGCTGAGTCAACGGCTGGCCAAACGATACCGGAACAAGTCATGAGCTCTTTTGAACGAAAAGGAAAATGGATTGAATCCTTGTTTAGATGGCTGTGTCTTTCGGCCGCGTTGCTGCCGCTCGGTGTTCTGCTCGTGCTGCTTACCGACATGGCTATCGATGCGAGCGGCAGAATTTCCTGGGATTTCCTTACTTCACATGCATCCCGCAAACCCGAACAAGCCGGCATCCTTTCAGGCATGGTAGGCAGCTTTTATTTGGTGATTTTGACAGCCGGCATTGCGCTGCCCGTCGGAGTCGCTTCTGCGCTGTACCTCGAAGAGTACGCCGGACGCGGCCGGCTCAGCAACTTCATCGAGCTGAACATCGCCAATTTGGCCGGAGTGCCCTCGATCATCTATGGATTGTTGGGTTTGGAGATATTTGTCCGCACCATTGGATTGGGCCGATCTTTGTTGGCCGGTGCCTGCACAATGGCGTTGCTGGTTCTTCCGATTGTCATCATGTCCTCTCGTGAGGCCTTGCGTACCGTACCTTCGGTACTCCGCGAGGGCGCCTATGCGCTGGGAGCAACCCGTCTACAAACCATACGCCGAGTGGTGCTGCCCATGGCATTGCCGGGTATCCTCACCGGCGCCATTCTCTCGGTATCCCGGGCCATCGGTGAGGCCGCACCCCTTATCGTGGTTGGTGCGTTGGCCTACATCACGTTTTTACCTGAAGGGTTGCAGTCACCCTTTACCGTACTCCCCATCCAGATTTTCAATTGGGTGTCGAGACCGCAGGAGGCTTTTCTGGCCAATGCTGCCGCAGGCGGACTGGTGCTCATGGCAACCCTTTTGGTTGTCAACGGTTTGGCGATAATCTTGAGAAACCGGCTACAAAAAAGGAGAAGCTGGTAATGTTGATCGACGAAAATATCGTAAGCCCTGCAAAGATATGTCTAGAGTCTCCAAGACAAACATCCCGCAAGCCGAAAACCCCCGATACTACCGCCAAGCTCTCCATCGAAAAGCTCTGTGCTTGGTTTGGGAGTCACCGGGTCCTGAGAGATATCAACATGGCGATCGCGCCCCGCCGGGTGACTGCGGTCATCGGACCTTCGGGTTGTGGTAAATCTACCTTCATTCGTTGCCTGAACCGAATGCACGAGATCGATCCGCAAGCCGGGATGAGCGGGTGTGTACGTTTGGACAACCAAGAGATATACTCTCGGTCGGTCGATCCGGTGCTGCTTCGAAGGCGTATCGGCATGGTGTTTCAGAAACCAAATCCCTTTCCGACCATGTCCATCCGGGAAAACGTTTTGGCGGGTCTGAAACTTACCCACAGGTTGGCTCGGACCGAAGCGCATCGAATCGTACGACAAGCGCTCCGTCGGGCGGCTTTGTGGGAAGAGGTATCCGACCGATTGGATGAAGCCGGAAGCAGCTTGTCCGGAGGTCAACAACAACGCCTGTGCATCGCCCGAGCCTTGGCGGTTCAACCCGAGGTTTTGCTCATGGACGAACCCTGTTCGGCTTTGGATCCCATCGCCACGGCCCGAATTGAAGATTTGATCCATGATCTCAAACAAACCTATACAATCGTCATCGTCACCCACAACATGCAACAAGCGGCCCGGGTTTCCGACCGAACCGCGTTTTTTCTCATGGGAGAGTTGATCGAGTTCGGCGACACGAATCAAATTTTCACCTCACCCAAAGACACCCGGACCGAAGACTACATCACCGGCAAATTCGGCTGATTCGGTCGACAAGGTAGGTACCCTATGCAATCCAAACGCACCGATCGAAGTTATGAAAACGAGCTGAGACAAGTACGCGAGCGCCTGCTCATCATGGCGGGACGGGTCGAGAGCATGCTGGAGCGCTCCATCGAGGCCTTGGTAGAGCAGAATCTCCCCTTGGCCGAATCCACCATTCGCCAAGATCGACTCGTCAACCAGGACGAAGTGGAAACCGACGAGCTATGCCTGCTGATCCTCGCAAAGCGTCAACCCATGGCCAAAGATTTGCGTTTTATCACCCAAGCGCTCAAGATGGTGACCGACCTCGAACGAATCGGAGATCTGGCAGTGAACATATGTGAGCGGGTCTTGGATTTGGCCGACCAACCACCACCGAAACCTTACCGAGACATTCCCAAAATGGCCTCCATCGTACAAGCCATGATCCGAGATGCGGTCGACTCTCTGGTCGACAACGACGTGGAAAAAGCCAAAGAAGTCATTCGACGGGACGACGAGGTCGATGGCTTGTACATCCGAATTTTCAAGGATCTCATCGCAATCATGATGAAAAACGAGTCCAAGATTCCGGCTTGCATTCACGTGCAGTCCGTCGCCAAAGTACTGGAGAGGATCGCCGACCATTGCACCAATCTGGCCGAAACGGTGATTTTCATGGTACACGGTTTGGATATTCGTCACGAAGGCAAATTGGTGACAAACTAGGCGGCTCTCCGCTCTACTCTCATAGGGGAAAAAAACCTAGGAGCGCTCTCATCCAAAATAGACATGCGTCACCGCACGGGGATGCCGGGCGCAGTCGGCGTTGGCTTGGTTGGATTCTTGGTAAGCGTTCACCCCGGGGTAGCGCCGACGCATGAGTTTTCGAGGACTTGTTTGAGCAGGACTTACATGCAGTCTGGGTTTGATTGCTTGTAAGTTCGCGAGTTCCGCAGAAATCGAATGCGTCGGCGTTACTCCGGGGTGAACGCTTACGATTTTTGTATTGCGAAAATTTATCGATCTCTTCTCTTGGCATCCAACTCGGCCCAACGATCATACAGTCCTTGCACCTGGCTTTCGGCCTCTATATAGCCTTCGTGAGCGTCCTTCAATTTGTCGGCCGAGGTGGCGATGGCAGGATCCTCAAGTAGTTTTTTTGCTTCCGACAGGCGTTGCTCTGCATCCAAGATGCTCTTTTCCATGTTTTCCAACTCGCGTTTTTCCAAATAGCTCATGTCCTTTTTGCGCCGCGGCCTCGTCTTTATCTTGGTATCGCTTTTTTTTGTATCTACGGATTGAGATGTACCGAGAACAGACTCCCATTGAGAGGTGTCTGCAACCATCTCGACACCTCCCTTTCCATCCAATCCCAAAATGTGAGTACAAACCCGATCTAACAACATTCGATCGTGACTGACCAACACCAAGGCGCCCGGAAAGTCCAGCAGGCTTTCTTCCAGAACTTCCAACGTCGGTATGTCCAAATCATTGGTAGGCTCATCCATAAGAAGTACATCCGCGGGTCGCAGCATGAGCGCGGCGATGGCGACCTTGGCCTTTTCTCCTCCCGACAATCTTCCAACCGGCTGTTGCAGTTGGCTCTCGTCAAATCCAAACCTTCTGGCCCAGCCCGCCACATGCTGGGGTTGACCTCGAAAAATGACGGAATCTCCTTGGGGCGCCAATGTGCGCCGTAGGCTCGTGTCGGGATCGAGATCCTCTCGGTTTTGAGCGAAGTGCAAAACGCTCAGGCCGTCCAACACCTTGATTTCACCCGCATCGGGTGGGATTTCGCCTGCAACGATTCGCAATAAAGTGGTCTTACCAGAGCCGTTGGCTCCCAACACGCCCAACTTCACACCGGGTTGCAACAACATATCGAGTCCGCGAAATACCTTGTGCTCGCCAATGGATTTCTCAACCCCTCGAAGCTCCATGAAACGTTTGCTTTTTCTGCCGGTAGAGCTGAGTGAGATGTCTGCGGATTCCATGATGTCTTGTTCGCGCATACGATTGAGCTCGTCCATGCTCTCTTTGGCGGCTTGAATTCTGAAAGATGCTTTGGTGGTGCGGGCTTTGGGTCCTCGATTGAGCCATGCGATCTCTCTTCGTACCTTGTTGGCCAAAGATTGCTCACTTTGCGCCCTGGCGCTCAAATACTCCGAGCGTTTCTGCAAAAAAGCCCGGTAGCCACCCTCCACCCTGAGAAGCCCGCCCGGATGCCGCGGATCCAACTCCATTACGGTATCGGCCACTTTATCCAAAAAGATCCTGTCGTGACTCACGACCACAAAGGCAATACCGGAGCTCGAAAGCAGCCTCTCCAACCACACAATACCCGGAAGGTCCAAATGGTTGGTCGGTTCATCCATCAGCAACAAATCCGGATCCGCTATCAATGCACGACCGATTGCCAAACGCTTTTTCAGTCCACCCGACAACTGTTCGATCTCCTGCCCTGGATCGAAAAAACCCAACTTTGTTAGCATGGTGTTGATACACAATTCATCCGCAAGGTGATCCACGCGGTTTGTATCCAGGCCGGTCGACAAGGCCTCATGCACCCTCAATGCCCCGCCGAATGTCGGGTCCTGGGGAACATATCCCACTCTAAGGGCGCGTTTTCGTATACATTGACCCTCATCGGACTCTTCAACACCGGCAAGTATTTTCATCAGAGTCGTCTTGCCGGATCCGTTGGCCCCGATGAGCCCAATCCGATCCTTCGAGTCGATATGCAGGTCGAGCTCACAAAAAAGAGGTTTGACGCCAAAAGCCCTTTTGAGACTGCGGCAACTTATCAAAGCTGTCACGGATGCGCTCCATCATGAGTTTCATTTCATTGCGGTTGCACCAACCCGATTCGACACACCCCTATCATACAATCAATTGGTTTTCATACAAAATACTCCCGTCCTGCTTGGTAAAAACATGGTTTTGCAGCAGGGACCGACTTTACTTCAAACCGGTCGGGCTCTATTTCGATGGACAATCTGTCGGTACCAATCCGCAAGAACAAACCGCCGCCAGGTCAGAGATGCAATATAGTATGGCACCACACACCCGCAGCGACTGCAATCCGCCCGCTTTCCCAGAGTGCATTTGGGTTTGGGCTCTCCGTTTGCGGCGTAGGCAAATCCTTTGTCTCGAAAAACACATCGGGACGTCACCTTTTGTGAAATATCCGACTTCATCAAGCGAAAAGTGCTTTCCGGTACAACGATGAAATCACCATATATCCGGCGAAGCTCAATGAGCAGATCACAGATCGTATCTTTTTCAGGAGGCGTCAGGTACAAATCATCCTCTTGTCCCAACATGGGTGTATAGAAATCAAAAACCATATGGGACACAGTGCTTCGGTCCCACTCACGAACCATGTCTTCTATATGCCGCGCATTCAACCGGTTGATGCAACAAGCAATCGTAATATCCAAGTCGCTTCGAGCAATGTTTTTCTTGATTCGGGCGTGCAATCCGGGCTTACCCCGAATCTCGTCATGGACTTCGGCCGGTCCATCCACCGAAACATAAAAGCGTACATCCGGCCAATCGGGAAGCGGCAAGGTTCCGTTGGTTACGATTGTATTGAATCTAAAATAGCCACGTAATTTCTCTATGAGATCCTTTCTCAAAAGAGGTTCACCACCTACCCAGGATGCCTGTAGAAAAGGAAAGCGAAACCAAGATTTTGACTTCAAGCCCGCCATGAGATCCAACCACTGTTGATCCGCAAGATCGTCCGGATGTGATTGCGTGAAATAGTAACAATGCCGACATCTCAAATTACACTTGGAAGTGATATCAAACGAACCGAAGGCATTGTGAGGAAACCCAAACAAGAAAAAGGCGCCCCGAACCAGATCATATGCGATCGATCCCGTCGAATCTTCTCTCACTCGTGGCTGATGTGTTCCCCGTAGCATGTCTGTCACACCATGTTGCCAGGCTATCCAGTGGCTTTTCGCTTGTCAAGGATAGTCGACTGCCTTCCCATCTCAAAAGTGCTCTTATTTTAGTAAAACGAAAGGGTGTTGACACCTAGGGCAATGTATACTAGTTTTCTGTCCAATTGATAGAAATAAACGATACAACATATAGCCATTACCAATTATATCCGGAGAGCTAAAACAAAATAAAGTGTAAAACCATCCACATAGGAGAGTAGACCCATGCAAAAGAAAATCATTATTATGATGTACATATTTATCATCAATGTATCCTTTGGAGCGACCGCAAAGGATGTGATTGAGCTCAACGACGGAGTGGTCTCTTCTTCATCTGATCCGACCCCGGAAATCTCCACGAATGAGCTCAAAGAAATTCTCGACACCAACGGTGCTTGGGTATTTGATGCCAGACCCAAGGCTGAATATGCAATGAGCCATATCCCAAATGCACTCAATGTATCTCAAAAGCCTGGAACACCTATTGACGAGTACATTCCAGACCCTGATGAGATCGCCCGTATTGTTGATCATGACAAGCATGCTGAAATCATTCTATATTGTAATGGACCATATTGCGGAAAGACCAAACGCCTCGCACTGGAACTCATAGACGCAGGTTTTGTCAATGTGAAGCGTTATCAGGCAGGCTCCCCCGTATGGCGTGCCTTGGTGGGAACCATGCAAATCGAAGCACCAGCGGTACGAGAAGTATGGCTGAAAGATTGGACCGCAAAAATATTTGATGCTCGTCCACATGATAAGCGGTGCCATGGACCGCACATACCTCGATCCATCGTACTACCCATAGACGATGTAAAAACGGCCAAGAAAGATGGACGTCTGCCCATGAATGATCACAACACACGTATCATCTGTTTCGGTGAATCAGCCGAGCAGGCCAAGGCTCTGGCCGATGCTATTTCCGGTCATGCCTTTCACAACGTGACTTTCTTTGCAGGAACCCCCAAAGAATTTCGTAAGGCCATCTTTCACCAAAGCAGGCAATAATCAATATGTGAGTGCACAGAGGGAGCTGAAAACGATCAACTCTCGATGAAAGGTGTCGTCTTCAATGACCCCGACCAAGGAAAGCCCTTTAGATGCCTCGACCAGAAAACACTCGACGCCAACGGAGCCACCCAGGAAGATGTCGCCCGGTTTGTTGAAGCAAAGTTTGCCAAATACGTATACAGGGTAATTACAAAAAACGAGCTTTTTACCGACTACTGATTTCGAATCAAATACATACAGTTACGTGGTATTCGTTTCTTCCCGAATCTATACCGGGATTCCTGCCTCAATCAGGATTTACTTTGACATAATGTTGAGCTGATTCACAGGAACACATTTCTAAAATCTCAACCCCATACTTTTTGACGGTGGTCGGTCCAATACCCGAAATCGACAAAAGATCCTCCTCGACACGAGGTAATGATTCGGCGATTTGAGCAATCACCCTATCGGTCAAAATCCGAAACGCAGGCACTCGGCGGGTCTTCGCAATTCGCAATCTCCACGCCTTGAGCTTATCCACAAGATCTTCACTTTTGGGGCCCAATCCCATGGTTGTTTCGGTTCCGCGCGTTTTTCTCTTTCTCAAACGAACCGACTTATTTTTACCGGTACCGGTATTCTTTTTCGACGATTTCTTCGCCGAAACCACCCGATCCGAGGCATCTATATCCACCCGGTCGACAATTTCGATCTTATTTTCGACTATGCCTTCGGCTTCTCCGGTCAGCTCCAAGCGCTCGTAAGATATTTCTTGTCCTTCTTTGACAAACGACGCGGATCGAATCTCCAACAGTTTCGCTCTTGCCAAGGCTTCTATCAAGGATTCAAACTCATTACGTCCCATAACCTTTTCAAAATCTTGTCGAAACAATTTACCTTTGGCGATTGAGCCCTCGATGTACACGACCCGGAGCAGATGCTCCAGCCAATGCAACTCGTCTTTACTGGGTCTGCGGGTAATCCTGGAAAGACAGCTTTTGGGTGCGCAGACATCACACCGACCGCAAGTTTCTCCCGAGTCCTTGAGATCGCCGAAATACTCCACCAGGCTGAGCATTCGACATCGAATGGATCTTACGAAACCGGTCACATCGGCAAGTTGCTCGAGCTTGAACCTGCGTTGTTCCAAATACGGCACCTGCCAAGCAACCTTTCCCTTGGAGACATTTTCTTCGGGGTCGACCACCGCACCTCCGTGTATCCAGAGCTTTTCCAAAACCGTATCAAAAATTTCCGGATCCATTTGGCCGGCCTGCGTGAGCTGCGTTTTGCTCCTTTTGGTTCCGTCGAGCAATGCATATAAATTTTCAAGCAGTTGAATATCCGGATAATCTCGTTCGAAAAAAAATTCGTGGGTGCGATTGTCCGCATAGGAATGCATCAGAACCGCACGAGCCGGTTTACCATCCCGGCCGGCTCGGCCGATTTCCTGATAATAACCCTCGACACTTCCAGGCAGAGCCAAATGCACGATGGTGCGCACATCGGGTTTATCAATCCCCATTCCGAATGCAATCGTGGCGACAATGACCTCGATATTTCCCGCTAAAAACTCCGATTGAACCCGATCTCTTTCTCTCGAGATCATCCCGGCGTGATACGCCGCCGAGGGGTATTTGGGTTGAAACATCTCGGCGGCTTGTTCGGCTGTTTTTCTGGTCGGAGCATACACAATGGCCGGTCTGCGGCTTGAATCCTCCAATATCTCGCAGGCTCTTTCGATGCGATGTCCGGGCTTCAATTCCACCACCTCGACAGCGATGTTGTGTCTTCGAAAGCCATGGATACATCGATCGGCGTTCGGAATATCGAGTTGCTCGATGATATCTCGCTGTACAACCGGGGTTGCGGTTGCAGTCAAAGCCACGATGGGTGTGGGGCGTAACAAGGGTAGGCGATCTTTGAGCATACGGTAATCCGGCCGAAAGTCATGTCCCCAGTGGGATATACAATGGGCTTCGTCCACCGCGATCAAAACCGGCTTGCGCTTGGCCAGCATTTCGGGAAATCCCGGCACCCTCAACCGCTCCGGCGCAATAAATAGAAAATCCAATTCTTTTCTCAGGTATCGGTGGCAGACCCAACGGGAAGACTCACGATCTCTGCCTGAGTGGATTCTCTCGGCCCGAAATCCACGCCGATTCAGCGCGGCTACCTGATCTTCCATCAGCGCGATGAGTGGGCTTACCACCAAAGTAGTACCGCTTCGAGCAATCCCGGGCAACTGGTAACAAAGTGACTTGCCCGCTCCGGTAGGCATGACCAACAATACATCGCGTCCTTCAGCGGCAGCTCTACAGGCATCCAGCTGGAACGGTCGAAAGTCGGAAAAACCGAAACGCCGATTCAATATATCATGCAAAGATTCATTGGTGACGATATCTGCGGTTTGCGCCGTGGTTGTATTGCCGATACCAAATGTTGACATGCCTTCCTCTGATGGACAAATTGGCACTTTAGATGGTCTACCATAAAACCGGAAGGCAATTCCACCTCAACAAATAAAATCCACTCCATCTTTTTCCGCCGAAAAAATCTGGGTCGAAAATCGGCGAAAGCATGGATTTCGCACTTTTCTCCGCTGGTTCCACCCACGGAACCAGCGGAGGAAAGGGAAACTCATACCATCAGAATCATGTATGGATTTATAAGGAAAAAAGATCATCAATCAAACATGAATTGCCGTCTTTGGCCGTATCATCGTAACCTGTGCTGCTCATACCCTATTGTGACGGTCGGGGTATTTTCGTTACAAAAAATATTTTCAAACAACATTCAATGCAGCCAATACAAAAGGTTGCACTCCTGTCCGAGCTGGATTTTCACAATGAACCCACTTTTGTCATCCAATCACGCATCGAGCCGGGATCCGCGCCCATACGAGACAACCTGAGTTTACCCCAACGTTGCATATAACGATGTATTGAGAGCGCACGAAATTAGCTGACTACAACAAAATGTGTGCATATATTTGATTGAGCCGGGATTTAACTTTTTGTGGCTTTTGGAAACAATGTCATTCTGGCATGCTTTAA
>JBFFBT010000172.1:0-12440 GCA_041560255.1 Myxococcota bacterium
ACGGCTTTGATGACAAACGCCAACAGGGTTACACGCTCTTGATGCCCTTGATTGTATTTTTTTCGAAACGCCTCCAGATCGGTTACATCGGCTTCATCCATATGCGCCACATGCGCAGCCAGCAAAGCCGATGTCACCATCTTTCTGGCCACCTTGCGCCGGATGGATCGCAAGGGCTCGATCTCTACCCGGCCTTCTTTGGAAAAATCCGCGAGCGGCTCAATCTTGAAAAATGGAATCTGCGTCCAAGCTTGTCCGGGCGGCTCGATACTTTCTGGCCCGACCGCCGAAAGATCCTCATCTGCTCGATCGGGCTTGAGCCGGTTGTGGATATCCCCCGGCGTTTTGTCGACAAAAGCCTTTACGTCTTCGGCGGTCACGCGATTCGCAGGTCCCGAAGCCGCAACCATCCGAATGTCCACCCCCAGCTCCCGGGCCAACCTGCGGGTGGCAGGCGCGGCAATCACGGGCCTATTTTGGATTTCATCAGAATTGTTGGGAGGAATACTTTCTTTGGATGGTTGTTCCTTGGGCGCCGTATCCGGTTTTTTGTTGGAGCTTGCTTCGGGCTGCCGATCTTCGGGCGCACCATCTTCAATCTCGGCAATCACCTGCCCGACCGTGATGGTGTCTCCGACATCGCCGACGACGCGCACAACCCGCCCTCCTCTAGGGCTGGGTATGGTTACCGAAGCCTTGTCGGTCTCCACATCGACCAGCGGATCGTCCTCCCCAATCATATCCGACGGGCCGACATACCACTTGAGTATTTCGGCTTCGTGAATTCCCTCACCCAAATCTGGAAGTTTAAAGGCATACACGTTCGCACCTCTCAAAAGTCCAAGGTCTCTTCGATGCCCGCCTGGATACGTTCGATCGTGGGAATATATTGAAGCTCTCTTGCAAAAAACGGCGTCACCACATCGAAATTGGTCACTCTCTTTATAGGCGCTTCCAGGTACAGCAAGGCATGATCATTGATACCGGCGATGATTTCGGAAGCCACACCCAACGTCCTGGGAGCTTCCTGAACCACCACCGCCCGACCGGTTTTTTTCACCGATTCTATCAAGGCCGGTTGATCCATGGGAGCGATGGTCAACAAATCGATGACTTCGATGGCAAGCTTTCTTGCGGCCTCCACCCGTTCGACCGCCTGCAGGGTGGGACGCAGCATGGCTCCCCAGCAGATCACACTCAACGCGTCTCCCGGTTTTACGAGCATGACCTTTCCAATCGGATACGACTCGGGATCGTCGGGGACCTCTTCTCGAAATGCCCGGTAAGAGCGTTTGGGCTCCATGAAAACCACCGGGTCCGGATCCCGAATGGCGCTTACCATCAGGCTGCGGGCATTTCTGGGAGTGGATGGAATCACGGTTTTGACTCCCGGCAAATGCCCGTACAAAGCCTCTCGACTTTCCGAATGATGCTCGAGGGCTCTTACACCCCCACCGTAGGGCATCCGCACCACCATCGGGACATGATACCGGCCATGGGTGCGTGACCGGTAGCGGGAGGCATGCCCCTCGAGCTGACCGAAAATCAAATAGGAGAAACCCGAAAACTGAATTTCCACAATAGGTTTGAGACCCGCCAACGCCATGCCGACGGCCGTACCCACCATGGCGGACTCGGCAATGGGTGTGTCCAAAATCCTCTTTTCCCCAAACTTTTCGAGCAATCCATCCGTCACGCGAAATACGCCCCCGTCGACTCCTACGTCCTCACCCATGAGCAACACGTCGGGGTCGCTTTGCATCTCCTGACTGAGCGCCAGATTGATTGCCTGCACCATGTTGAGCTTAGCCATCACTGTCCTCCGGATTGAGCTGACGCAAAAACTCGCGACGCTGGGCTTCGATAACGGCATGCCGGGTTCCGAAAACATGTTCGAAAGGCGCATCCGGCATCTCGGGTCGAAAAGCTTCGAACCTACCAACCGCCTGTTCGATTTGTCCGTCCAGTTCCTGTCCCAACCGGGTCTCCTGGGCTTCATCCCACAAGCCTTTCCCTTGCAGGTATTTCCTGAACCGGGGGATGGGATCTCGGTTCCACCAGCTCGTGACTTCTTTCTCACTCCGGTATCGGTTGGGGTCATCCGAGGTGGTATGCATCATGGTACGATAGGTCACCGCTTCGATGAAGGTCGGACCCTCCCCGTTTTTGGCCCGCTCGAGCGCTTGTCGAGTGGCGACATACATACCCAAGATATCGTTTCCGTCCACTTGTACTCCGGTTATGTCATAGGCAATCGCTTTTTGCGCCAGTGTACGGGACGCCGATTGTTTGCTTACCGGGATCGATATGGCCCAATGGTTGTTTTGGCAGACAAATACCACCGGAGCCTTCCACAAGCCCGCCAGGTTCAGCGCCTCGTGAAAATCTCCCTGGGAAGTAGCCCCATCGCCCATAAACGCCACCACCGCGGTATTCTCCTCATTTCGATATTGCAGGGCGTAACCCAACCCCACCGCGTGCGGGAGCTGCGATCCCACGATAATGGAAATGGGCAGGATTCTTCTCTCTTTGGCATACAAATTGGCCTCTTCATACCCGTTGTAATACAAAAAAAAGCTTTCCACCGGCATGCCGCGCGCCAGCCATCCGGCCAGTTCCCGAAAGGCGCTCACGAGCCAATCCTTCGGCTCCATGGCGAACACCGCGCCCGCCGAAGCCGCCTCTTGGCCGATAGAGGGCGCAAACGTCCCGATACGACCTTGGCGCTGAAGCTTCAAAGCCCGTTCGTCAACCTGCCGGGCCAGCTTCATGACCCGGTACATCTCGACGAGTCGGCTCGGCTCGATTTTGGGCTCCAATTCTTGGTCCAGATTTCCGTGCTCGTCCAACACCTGCATGCTGGTTATGCTGAAGTCCGTCATTTTTTCAATCGGCATATGCACACTCCTCCCATGTCGTGCCGTTTGCACAAACATTCCATCCCCGGGTTACGGCTTGCCCGCAATTCATCTCGTGGCATTTTCAATTTAAGAAGAGATGCTCCCCAGTCAAGGTTCAACCCTAGAGAATCAACGCTCTTGGGCGCTTTCTTGATCAAAAATACGACAAGGAGATCAATCGAAAGCCTAAGGCTTTATTTTTATATGGATTGATTCGAAAAGAAAGCGTGATCCAGCTCGGTCCAATACACAGTTATTTGAAACTTCAAAAATCGTAACCCTTTGTATTTCATAAGCATGGTTTTCAGTTTTTACAGCAAAACGTAAATTTACGACAAAGATCATCTAACAATGAGTAAGCGCAAAAGAAAGCGAAAAAACCACGCTGAACAACAGTGCGGCCGAAACCGCCAGACGATCGAACCCCGATTTGTTTTTTATTTTCAATCCGGACAATATCTTAGACCATCTCATTTTTATCGTATCCCTCAAGGCGTCCTACCTGCACCCCTGCCCCTGGGATCGAGATTTCTTTCGGTAATCTCGAGCGCTTTTTCACGACCATCAAAACCTGTTTGAGGATGGTATTCATAGAGGACAAAGGCCGCCGACTCCCTATCCTCCCAATTTACCTTTCCGACGAGCCTGAGATCGTCATGCCGAATATATGGATTTTGGGCGCTGATTACATACAGGGTTTTTTCTTGAAAGGGGTAATTCTCCAGGGATGTTTTGATTTCTCTGATCTTCCAAGGCACACTCTTCATAGTCTGCCAATCGGCCGGGGGATGCTCGGCATAGTAAAGCGCGAACACGTAATTCATATAGTGAAGATAGTTGTTGATCATGACGACTTCGTCATACCGATGATGTCGATCCCGGATGAGCTGCATGACATCCTGAACCCCGTATTGCATCCATTGGGCCGCATCCCGACTGTACTCCGAGCGATGATACAAGTGATACCCATAGGCATCCAGGCCGAACAGTCCAAACGCCAGGGTTGCAAACACTGCCGGTGCGATTCTCTTAATCCATAGACTGTCGACCAATAGATTGTAGCGAAGAAACCGGCCGAACTTCCATAACCCCGATGCGGCAATCAAATCCAACCCGGGATGACCCACGATGCCTCTTCCGGAGTGAGGTATCGCCTCCCAAGTGAAAGCAGCCGCAACCGGATACAAAAGCAGCCATGCCAGGAGAGAAAGATCAAACCTGCTTCTGTGTACCCATAGCGAGATGAGCCATAGCAACATCCCGACCATACTGATGATATTCATGTTACCGTAACGATTTGTACCGTACTGTAAGTTGTAATCCCCGTTGAAAAACAAATAGCCCGGTTCGAGATAAGCAAAATAGTTATACAACACGATAGCCAATCTGGTCTGCCAACTGTCTTCGAACGAAGTATTTGGAAATGATCCCTGCAACCATTTGTAACCGGACGATAGGGTATAAAATGGAGTTTCAAAGATACTCAGATATGCCAGCCGGCTGGTGAAATCTTCCTGGGTAAAATACACCAAGCAAAACGGCACCGCCATGACCATAGCTATCATGACAAAGTGTTTGAAAGCTTTACGTTGCCTGGTATCACCGAACAAATTTTTTCGGTAGATGAAAACCAAAGCAACGACCAACAACACCACAAAAACCCTCGCTGGCGGATAACTGTAAAAAGCGAATCCAAAAAACAAGGCCGACGGCATCAAATTGGCCGGCCGACCGTTCACGGCCTGGATCCAACACAGAAAAGCGGCAGACAACCAAAGCGGCACAATCACCAGCTCGAAGCTGACATGCGAAAAATGATTGAACCAGGGTTGGCAACCCATGAGCACAACCGTGACAACTCCACACAAAGGATGAAACTTCCTGGCCATGAGCAGGTATCCGAATATGAGCGCCAGGCTCAACAAGACCGCCGACGGAAGTCGAGCCGCAAAATGGGTATTGCCAAACACTTTGACGGACAAAGCGGTTACATAAATGAACGGCCCGGATTTGTACTCGCCGAACGCTTTGGGAAAAATCGGAAACCACGCTCCGTGCTCATCCCGGCCGGTATCGATGAGACATCTTGCATTGTACGCAATAGAGGCCTCATCACAGTAAAATCCTTTGGGGTTGTCACCCAAATCAGCTAGGCGAAAAACAAACAAAAGCACCACGACGATCAAGGCAAAGGCGTGATATACCCACCTGGTTTTCGGTACATACTCCATATGAACCAACGCTTTTTCTCTTTCCTTGATTTTCGAATGGATCGAAAAAAACCAAACACTCCCCAGATTGTAGGAAAGACATCAAGACGATGGTATCCATCTTAAGATAGATTTTTTATACTTTTTGTATCTTTTAGATTTGCATAAAAACGCCTTGCCGGAAAAACTACGACCTCACCATCAAAAATTCCAGGGTTGGATGGGTTCGAATCTGCTTTGGAAAAAGCGCAGCAGGGCGGGCTCGTAGGTAAACTTGAGCCCGCTTATTTTTTCACGTTCGTCCCACAAACGCTTGATGCCTGCCACCACGAAATCGAAATGGGAGTTGGAGTATACTCTCCGGGGGATGGTCAGTCGCACCAGCTCCAAAGCCGGACGATAGTTTTCACCGGTCATGGGATTGCGCCCTTTGGATACATTGCCGCGCTCCATGACCCGTACGCCCGTCTCGATATAAATGGCCGCCGCCAGAGCTTGAGCGGGAAATTGATCCTGGTCCAAATGAGGCAGAAATTTTTTGGCGTTGATAAAAATTGCATGTGATCCGGGTGGCTCTACAATCGGAATCCCGGCGGCTTCCAGCTTACGGCCCAGCTCTTGGGTTTGCTCTACCCGAGATGCGATGTAGGCATCATCCAGCGAGTCCAACAATCCCCGGCGCAGTGCTTCGAGATCTTTCGGATCCAAGCCTCCGGTGGTCAAATCACCCTCCCAGATCCGCAACATTGCTCGAAACTCCCGAGCAAGCGATGCATTGTTACAAGCCAGCAGACCTCCCATGTTGACCATGAAGTCCTTTTTACAACTTATGGTGCAACCGTCTCCATAACTCATCATCTCTCTTACGATGTCTTCGACATGCGCCTTCCGGTAGTCCGGATCCTTGACCTGAATCATGCGCGCGTTTTCGACACACCGAGTTGCGTCGTACATCAAAGCAATACCGTGTTTTTGGCACAGCGCGGAGACCTCTTTTGCGTTTTGCATCGAAAAAGGCTGTCCGCCGGCCATGTTTACAGACATTTCGAAGCTCACATAAGCAATATTTTGGGCTCCTACCCGATCGATTTCCGCTTGCAGCTTGTCGAGATCGATATTGCCTTTCCAGGGATAGGTGCTTTCAGGATCATGCGCCTCATCGACGATCACATCCACGAATACACCCCCGGCCATTTCCTGATGCAGCTTGGTCGTGGTAAAATACATGTTGCCCGGCACGCTCTGCCCTTTTTTGATCATCACCTGGGACATGATGTGCTCGGCGGCCCGGCCCTGATGGGTGGGTATAATATGCTCGAAACCCAATATGTGTTGAAACTCTTCAATGAACTGACTGAAATTACGGCTGCAATAGGCCGTATCAGAAGAGTTGGTCATGCCTTCCCACTGGTACGAGCTCATCGCGGTGGTGCCGCTGTCGGTCAGCAAATCAATGTACACGTCTTCGGAATCGAGTAAAAAAGTATTGTAGCCGGCCTGCTGCATGGCAATGCGGCGCTGCTCTTTGTTCAACACCTTGATGGGCTCGAAAATGGCTATTTTGTGCGGTTCGAAAATCTTACCGGCGGCTTTGGAGCTGGGAGTCAACACGGCGAACAAGCGATGATTTTTGGGCTCGAACATGAGCTCGTCGCTGAACTCGGCCTCGGGATTGCAAAGCCTAAGTCCCGTAATTCTATCACGATTTTCAAATATGGTCGCCACCGTATCCGCGATGGCTTCGAGATGATTGCAGGTATAGGCGTGGCGCGGAAGCTGCATTCCCAAAAAACGCCTTCCGTTTCCGGTTAAATGAAACTTGGCATTGCCGATAATCCGGGCCCGGATGCCGCCCGCAATATACAAGCCGGCCGACAGGGTAAATTTGGGATTATCATCCGCACGCAAATGAGGCAGGAAATCGGCTACGTTCAATCCTACCGATTTTGCTCCCCGAAAAGCCGCGATGCCTTTATCCCGAATCAGCTTACACAGCAACTCGACCTGCGAGTCATACCACAGGGTATAATCTTCCCTGCACATTTCCCGTATGCCGATGCTGAAAACCTCCATGGCCCGGCCGGTCATACCACCATACGTATGCAAACCTTCGTACACCACCACTTGGTTGCTGAATTTTTCAAAATATTCGTCATGTTTGCTGGCAATGAAACCACCCACATCGGCCCTGCAATCCTGGGCGGCATCCATGAATACGATATCGGCCGACGATATGATCCGACGCGCGGTCTCCAATATACCGTCTTCTTTGCCTGCGGCTCGGTTGTTCCATAACGCGTTTTCCATGACGTTGGAAATGTCTACCACCAACGGCACCCCAAACTGCTTCGCCAACTTGGACGTAGCTTCCAAGTTACCCATGGAAACCGGCTGGGCGTTCCAAGGACTGGGACACAAAGTCACCTGAATATAGGCCACCTGTGAGACATCCTTTTTTAGATGGCTTTCAACGACTGCGAGATCCAGATCCGCCCCGAAATGCCCGGGATCCGCATAGTCGAGGGCCGCAACCCCGGTGACATCCACACTGATGCCCCCGGTTTTCTCCACCAATCCATCCGTGCGTCCCCGATTGTGCAACACCTTCTGCCCGGGTTTGCACAGGCTGGTGACCAAAAGCTTTTCCGCTCCAATCCCGTTGTGGGTGGGCACCAACCGTTCGATCCCCAGTACCTCGCCCGCGCTCTTTTGCAGATTTATGTGGTTTTGGCTGCCGGCTTATGCCTCATCCCCGATCATGAAACCGGCTTTCTGAAAATGCGACCAGGAAGACATGCCCCGAGCCACCAGATCAAAGGTAACCGCGTCCGAGCTCAACCTCAACACATTGAAATCCACGTTTTTCAGAATATTCCAACGCGCGAACGACTCTAACAATGGTATATGTTTAACCTCTTTTATCTTATAAGGTTCAGATATTAACATGTATTACCTCCTTTTTGTTACAAGTTCTTCCTATATAGACTAGTAATATTTGTAGAACCATTCACAAATCAGGTACTACATACATCTTGTTTTTAAAAAAACAAGTCTTTTGAGTAGAATTGTTAGAAAATTAATTTTTTCTTCTCTTGAGCCGGATCACCCCTCCCATACAAAGATATAATTCAACAAAAACAATCAATTACAAATATACAGGTGAGCGTGTCGGCACGTGAACGAGCCGATCCAAACAGCCATGTACGTGGTTGTTTGGTATCATGAGCATACAATCCGAGGGTGCTTGGTGCAAACCTCATGATTTGAACCTTGAGCTTTTTTCGCGTTCATGATTTGCTCGTACCCATCTCAAGCTCTTGAAAAGGAGATCCAATGCATACACTGTCAACCTGGGTCAAAGCCTTGGTCATGGTCGCTGTCTCAGCGGGTGTATTGTGGGCATGCGGTCAATCCGAACCACAGATCGTACAATGTGTGCCCAGACTGGTGTCGATCGACACGATTTCGGCCGGCTTGAGAGATCTGGAGCCGGACGAATTTTTTGAAAGATCGTATGAGCAACTTCTGCTCAGAAGCCCCGAAACCGTAACCGCATACGGCCTTGCCGCTATGCTTTCAATGCCTGAAGACCAACTCGATGATATCTCGGATGCCTACCAAAACCAAACGTTTGACTTGCAGGCCGACATTTTAACATTGCTCGAATCCTACGATCGAAATTCTCTCACCCAGCAACAGCAACGTTCGTATGATGTTTTCCATTGGATGCTCGAGGACGCACTGGCCGGACGCGAATTCAGGCGTCATCGGTTTGCGGTTTCCCATTGGATGTCAAGTCCTCAAAATGATCTATTTTTGTTCTTCAAAGACATTCACCCTTTGAAAACCGAACGGGACGCAACCAACTACATCAGCCGACTTTCACAAATCGAAAACAAATTGGCCTGTCTGCGCGAAAACATCACATTGGGCCGACAGACAGGCGTCCTGCCGTTGCGGTTCATGCTCGAGATCGCCGCCGACCAAATCCGGGCGATCGAGCCGGGCGCAGCCCGATCCCTTGCGTTTTACACCGAGCTCGAGATCAAGCTCGAATCGATCAAAGAGCTCGACGCATCCAGACGACAATATTTTCTCAACAAAGCACTCGCCATCCTCGAACAATCCGTGATCCCGGCCTACCAGCGGCTTTATGAAACCCTGCAGGATTTGATTCCGCAGGCTCCCCTGGACGGCGGATGCTCGAGACTGCCGGACGGTCTCAACTACTATGCCTACTTGCTCAACCATCACACCACCACCCAGCTCAGCTCCGAAGAGATCCATACGTTGGGGCTTGATGAGGTAGAGCGTATCCAAAATCAACTTCGGGTTTTGTTCGACCAACTCGGGTATCCCCAAGATGAAACTCTGCCCGAGCTTTTTTCGAGAGCGGCGGTCGATGGAGACACCATACCCAAAGACCAGGTCATTGCAACCTATGAGCAAATCATCGCAAACGCCCGGGGAAAGCTGGACGAAGCCTTCGACATCCTCCCCCCTTTCGATGTCGAGGTCATCGAACATCCCTACGGGGGTTTTTACCTCGAAGGGACCTTGGACGGCTCACGCCTGGGCGCTTTCTACGCCTATGCCGGCAGCGATCTGCCCCGTTACGATATGCCTACACTGGCCTATCATGAAACCATCCCCGGACATCACCTACAAATCTCCATCAACCAAGCCCTGAATCTGCCCCTCTTTCGACGGTTGGGCGGCGCATTTACGGCCTATGTAGAAGGCTGGGCCCTGTATGCCGAATACCTGGTGAAAGAATTGGGCTGGTACGACACGGATATCTATGCCGATCTGGGTCGCTTGCAGTACGAGTTGTACCGGGCGGTACGCTTGGTGGTGGACACCGGATTGCACGCAAAAGGCTGGGGCTTCGAGCAAGCCGTCTCCTATATGGTGCAAAACCTGGGCTTTTCACACAATACCGCCCAGGGGCAGGTAGCTCGTTATCTGGTCATCCCGGGTCAGGCCACGGCCTACAAAATCGGCATGCTCGAGCTGTTGAAGCTTCGAAAACAGGCCCAAGATCAATTAGGCCAACAATTTGATTTAAAAGAATTCCATCGGGTTGTTCTGCAATCAGGCCGCATGCCTCTCGGCACGCTGGCCTCGGTCGTATCCGAATACATCCAGAGCCATTGATGTCCATAATAAACTGCCATGCATGACTTTTGAAAGACAACCCGAGAAGCGGCCGAGCCGTGCTGTGTCGGGATAGGTCGTCGCAAGAAAAAAGAGAAGCCTTACGGGTCTGCGACATCACGAAGAGCTAGGCGACAAACGACCGCATTCCCAGCGTTGTTGGATGGATTTAAAGGAAACCGCCTGGTACAGGGCGCTTAGTCCCACCAAACCGTAGACCACCCGACCCAAGATACTCATGGGTCCGAAGACGAACGCCACCAGATCGAATCCAAACAAGCCCACCAGGCCCCAATTGAGACCGCCTACGATCAGCAACACGATACTTATTATATCGAAAGTTTTACAAATATTTGAATTGGTCGAAGCCATGTTATCTACCTCCGTCTATTCTCGGAAACCGAGATGTGTATTTTATAATTGGTCGATTATGTTTTTCTTCCTTACCAGGCACAAGGTAATCACTCGTGTACCCGTGTCTAGCAAAAATCGGCAACATGATATCAGTAACCCCAGGTTCGAAGCGAGACGGCTATATCACCACACATGCTGAGCTTTGGAAACGCACTGACGATAAACAGGCTACAGTTTTACCATAGCCAATTTCAAATGACGATACACTAGTGTCCGAAATTTTCTTTCGATACAGCTTTACAATACTTTTCCTTTCAATAGATAAAGGGGATAAATTTTTTGGTCTTTCTCGCATAGTTTTCATACTGATGACCGTATCGTTCTTTCAGGTGTTTATCCAACCGGGGAATATGTATGAAAATAAATCCACAACTCATATAGAGCGGTATAAGAAAGATCCAGATGCTCCCTGAGATCAGGGCCATCCCGGTCGACCAGACAACATCGCCAAAATAGTTGATATGCATGGAATATTGAAACAATCCTTGATCATAAATCTTTCCTTTATGATTGGGGTCTTTTTTCCATTGGGCACGCATGAGCTCTGATCCGGTGTTGAGATACGAACCGATGACAAACAAACCGATCCCGATGAGCTCGAGTATGCCAAGAGGCTCTGCAACCTGACCGCCCAAAACAGCATAGGTTGTGTGGATCAGAGAAAGCTCGACACATACGACGATGATCTCAACCCAGGGCATTGTTCGTTTCAGCAAATAGAAATTTGTCAGCCCCCATCGAAGAAACAGTATCAACGAGGTCAAGAACACAAGTATTCTTCTCGTAAGGTCACCAGGTATCCAGGATGTCCCGAACCAGGAAGATATTGTGCGTAATCCGCCGCCAATCAATATCCAAAAAACGAGCAAGATAAGCAGGAAATGAAACCCTTGCCAAAACACCCTTCTTCCCATCGAGCGTTGATGACTACTATGCACAGTATGATCCTCTCGTTATATTGCATCGTGTAATTTTATTTCGTAGATAAAATAGATCGAGTCGGATGAGTCGTGAATCACGGATCAACTCTTCTCTCTGTCCCTGTGCTTTTCGTTGATCACTTTCTCCAACTGTTTGAATGCACCGATCCACGCTTTCTCCTGCCATAAACGCGCTACCTCCCATAGAGCGCTGCTTCGCCAACCCGAGTGAAGCAGATGGACGCGCGTACCACCGCTCTCCGACACGAACGTAACGACGACATGCGTCAATGGATCAGCAGAATTGGCGAACGACTTAAACTGTGTAGGACTCCGCCACTGAAATGCTATTAACTGACCGGACGTGAACGCGGTGATACGACACCCGATTGTGCTGTTGTTTTCGCGATCCTTTGGTTGCCAAAACAACTCATACTTTCCTCCGACCCGTGGCTCAACTTCTGCTGCTGTCGCCAACCATGACTGCAAGCAACTTTTGTTTGTAAAGTATTTGAACATTTCGCCGGGTTGCATAGCAAATAGCCTCGAGATATGAATGATCTTATCGGCTACGGGAGCAATTGTACTTCGAGTGTTAGACATTTCTTCTCCTTCGACGTTGCTCGAAAACA
The DNA here is from genome assembly GCA_041560255.1 of Myxococcota bacterium. Lineage (GTDB taxonomy): Bacteria > Myxococcota > B64-G9 > B64-G9 > B64-G9 > JBFFBT01. The sequence goes on from JBFFBT010000172.1 coordinate 12,234, forward strand.
ATATCCCTAATAATGATAGATAAACATTCACCACAAATACATACCGCATACCGCCTCCCAAAAGATAACTCGCCAGTTGCATAAAATGCCGTCATCCTGGATAGATTCTATCCAGGATCCATTGTTAAAATTATAGATTCCGGCTTAAAGCATGCCAGAATGACATTGTTTCCAAAAGCCACAAAAAGTTAAATCCCGGCTCAATCA
>JBFFBT010000173.1:0-12386 GCA_041560255.1 Myxococcota bacterium
CTCGAAGACCCAGTCCGAAGTCCTATCTGCTTTGGGATATCGTATTGATGACCGTGGGGTCTTACACCAAGTTGACCGATAATCTATTTATTTTACTCGTCATTAGGATGTTTTTTGTCTTTTTACTCTTAAACTCCTGTCATACAAATCAAAAAGGTTGCATGAAAATAATGTGTACGAGAATTACTGATTCTTATTTAGTTCTAAACCCTGTCAAAATAGAGTCCGTAGATTACAGGAATGGAAAGCTGATTTATGCATTAAGACCAGAGCCCACGAATGAATGGCAAAGAGTTTTCGCCCAAATTTCAGGAGTATCATTTTCCTGGGGCAGGGGACCTAGTACAGTGGAATTCCAGGCAGGCAAAGCTTCAATTCAATCTTATGATAATGAAACGTCAAATGTTCAGAATAAGTTCAAACAGTGGGTAATCAAAGCGAATGATGAATATAGAAAAGAAAAAGAGAGTCAGCTTGCAAAAAAGCTTGACCGAGAACAGAAGGAGTTGGTTTTAGCTCGGGAAAAAGAGGAGAAACGTCAGCAGATTCTTAAGAATTTGAAGTTGTAAGCCCAATTGTTGGGGGTGTGTTACCTAGCATGTGTTATTCATACCGAGCGAAGCTCTGAACATTTTTTACGAGATCCAGACGCTGATTCCAAGGAATTGATGGAATACATCGATGAGCTGAAACAGACCACGGCGATTATGGCATTTTATGCAACTGGCGAGTTTACAATCCCGCATTCTCGCATGCTTTCAATTTATTTTATGTAAGGTTTTCTACCTTCAGATCGAATACCCAGACAAACTCGAAATACTCTCAGGGAGGAGGAAGCATGAAAGTAGTAAAGATGTGTAACAAAACAAAGTTGTTAGGAGTTGTTTGGGTTGTATTGTGGGCAGGTGTTGGTTGCCTCGGCTCGCAAGACGGTCCAGAGTACTTACAGAAAACCTCCAGGATGGATCAGAACGTCTTGCATGTGCTTGCATCCCCGGTCTTGGATCCTAGAGGCCTTACGTGGGCTAAAGACCGTCTTTGGGTGATCGACGGCAAGAGCCGCCTGCTTGCCCGAGTGCATCCGGAGAGCGGAAAAATGGAACACACCTGGGAGTTGTCCATCGCCGGACCGACCGCAGTTGCTTGGGATGGATCCTTTTTACGTATTTTGGATGCTGAAAAGCAGGTTGTCTATCGGTTCGATCCGGAAAACGGAAAGATCTTGGATTTTATCCAGGCACCCCGCCCAGACATCGAGTCGAAGTGGTCCTATGGCGGCATGGCCGTCGTGGACTCGGATCTCTACATCGCCGTAAGCGCTGGTTGGTGCTCAAAAATCTATTGTATGGATCTCGAGACGGGAAAAATACGAAAGGACTTTTTTCCTCAGTGCGATCCGAGAGGACTTGCATCGGATGGCTCTCGGTTGTGGATTTTGGCATACAACACGAGCAAGCTGCCGGCGAAGTTGAATGTCAGGGATGTCAACCAGACCTCCAAACATCGGTTCGTGCAAGATCTGTGGGTCGCCGATCCTACCGATATGGTCATGGGCGACAACGGGCTTTGGATCGTAGACCGGCAGTCAGGCCGAATTCTGCAGCTTCAAGCTCAATAATGGTTGAATGCATAAGGACAGGAGAATTGCCATGAGGATACAATCTGGAAAAAAAGTGGCTCTTTTGTTGGCTGTGTTGGCTGGGTTACAGATCGCCACGGCAGAGGAAGCCATAGCCCAAGAGAAGGTAGCTGTGCTGATCAGCACCGGCAACACGACCTCGGACGATACGTACTATCATTCGGAGTATTGGTATGATCTCATGCTCATGTACCGCATGTTGATTGAAAACGGATTTACCCATGATAACATTCATGTATTGTACGGCAATGGAAGCGACTTTGCGAGCACGCATACATATTATCAAAACCCGTATGCTTCTGCCATGACCGACTACGCCGTCAGTCGGACAAATATCCAAAACATCTTCAATTGGTTGGCGGTGGGCAACGCAGCCCAAGGTATCTCCGCCATGACGTCAAATGATTTTTTGTTCGTATGGTGGATGGGGCATGGCAGTGGAGGCGCGGCCTGCAATACTACGTTCGACGTCATGGGCATACCTTCCCAGGCGGTTACCGACACCGAGCTGGCCGCCTGGACCGCGCCCATCGCGCATGATAAAAGAGCTTTTGTTTTCATGACTTGTCACAGCGGGGGCGCCATGGACAACCTGCAGGATGTGGTAACGGTATCCATGCCTTCTTGTACTTGTGCGCAGTCCTCGTATTCGGATAGCTACGATGTGGTGCATGGAGAATGGACTTATCTGGTTGCAGCCGCACTGAGAAAAATGCTTCCCGACACGACGGGCGTGACCAGCGATGCGGACGGCAACTTGTTGGTGTCGTTGCAGGAGACATTCAATTGGGCTTCGAGTCAACCCATGGGCTCCACTCCCCAATTGAGCGATCTGGGTGCGATCGCCCCTTGTGTGTTTCTCAAATCCAAGCTGCCAGGGGATGATATCGAGATATACAGTCGGGATCACGGGTTTGATGACGGGACCGTTCCGTCCAACTACTCTACCTGGTTTCATGGGCCGGATTTGTGGGTGCGTCACTTCAACGATGGGATACCGGTTCATCTGGATCCCGAGTTTGGTCAGACCAACTACGTATACGGCAATGTGCACAATATAGGTTGTGGTACCGCCGGAAACATCTCGGTGGAGTTCAGCTGGGTACAACAATCGGGCTGGAACAACCCGGCCGCATGGAACCCGATTGCGACCGCCAATATTCCCTTATTGCCGTCGCTGGCGTCTACCAGCGTGGTGGTGCCCTGGTCCACGGTTCCGGTGCCCGGGACCTATTGCATGCACACCAGATTGAACACCGCCGGGGACTTGGAGAACGCCTACGGGGAAGCATACCGCGACAACAACAAGGTCCAGATCAATGTCGAGGTGAAAGATACCTGGGCGGGCGCCGGTTGGATGCACTTTTTCTTTGTTGAAAACGCAAGCAAAAAACCAACTTCCGTGGATCTGGCGTTCGAGTTGAGGTTCGTGCCGAAAGATGCTCAAATCAGCCTGGAGCTGCCGCCCGAGATTCGCTTCGAGAAAGTGATCGGAGCAGAAATCAGTAAAAACCCGGACGGTTGGACCGTGTTGCACTTTGTTCCCAGTCAAAAAAGAGTGATGGTGTTCGGTGTGCCTTTGGCTTCTATGGAAAAACATAGGGTGTTTATGACTACCGTACTACCGCCTACGTCCAATACAAAACAATGGCTCGAGGTCATGTTTACGGAGCAAGTTCGAGGCAGGACCAAAGGCGGCATCCGTATTGTACGCCGGGCAGGCAAACCCGAGCAAGTGGTGTGCCAGGTGTTGAGTACCAAGATGCACGTATTTGATGCGGTAGCAGAAAGGTTTGGTTTGGACGAGGCACGCTACGTGGCAAAGCTGGCTGCCAAACTGGTCGAGAGCCGGGAATGTAGAAATATGGATGCATTCAGAGAGATCATGGGGGAGATTTCAAAACTCGAGTGCGCCTTGGGCGAATTCATGCAAAAAATATCTCCCCGTCACGCCAGGCGGTACCTGAGAGCCTGTAAAGATCTGGATGCGGCCGTGACCAAAGGCGATCCCGGAGACATCCTGGAAAAACAGCAGAAGCTCACCACCATCACCTCGCTTGTTTTGGCAGAAGACATCCTGAAAGACTAGCTCGTTCCCGTATAGAAACTCCGTTTTATGAAAACCAAGAAATTGGTTCCTGCTGTATATCATTAGATTTGATCCCGGTCTCCATAGCAAAACGGATGTTTTGCGACGGAGACGAGCTCGATTCTGCTGAAAAAGTCTCTAAAGATCGTGTTTTGATTTGAAATGGCTTCTCAAGCAGAACAACACGCAGCGTACAACGCACTGAAAAACAGTGGGTTGTACGTTCAGCTCAGATTGTCTCGTGAATTTATGTAAGAATATTAGTCAAATACGAACCAGAAAGAGTTCTTGTGGTCGTATCGCCAATCCGAAAAGTGTCCATCTAAGGAGTCAGGGCAGGCCGAAGGCTTATATCATCAAACCAGGCTGTACCAGTGCAAGTCGAGGAGAAGTGACCCAGCCTCGCCTCCAATTGAATAGATGTTTGGGTGCCTGAATTGAAGTCCACCCAAACACGAGTCCAGTCATTTGTGCCCGACAAAGAAACGCGTGAATACATATAATTTCCTCCCACAACAACGGTGAGGTTTGCACCGACATTGCCAGGGGAATCTATTACCACATTGTCCGTTCGGATGTACCCTTCGAGGCGATACAACGTATCGGGGTTGACGGCAACTGTCTGCACAAAGCGTCCATCCACGGAGTTGCTTGCGGAAATACGACCCGAGTAATTGCCGCTATAAAACACATTCGAGTCTGCAGCATACGTAGGATTTCCCCATTGTTCTGTAGTCCAATCCGTGGGCATCGGTGGTAGACCAGCAGTGCTCTCGAATTGCGGGTTTGCGATATAAAGGGGATCTCCAAGGTTCTTTGTGTAAGGACCTCCTGATGCCCAAGCGTTCTGTCCGATACCGAGACAGACAGAAGGATTGCTGGCAAGCGCGATCTCGCCTGAATAATAATCATGCGTGAAGCCGGAGGTCGGATAGTAATTCGAGCCTGGTATGGAAAGATCATCGGTGTTGTTGTACGGTTGATTCGTACCGCATTGTACATAATCCGCAATTGCGTGGTTGTCTACTGCGGGCTTCGCCGCAACTCCTAACGCATCGTGATAAAAAGTGATACCATGACCCCACTCATGTTTGAGTGCATTTTCGAAGTAGCTGGTGTCATAATAATTGACCTGCAAATTCGAATACATCTGACCAGTCCCTTGGTTGGGAGTCAAGCCCGCTGCACACGTGAGATTGATTTGATCTCCTGTATACTGATCGATACCGATTGATTTCCAGAAAGTCATGACCGAGTCATACTCCGGTGAGATCTCAGGTCGTGCGTTTTCATAGCTCAACCAAAAGCCGTCTGAACATCCCGAATAGGTGTCAAGCTTGGTGATGGCGGGTGTAATCCGGACGACATCCACCGTAGGCACTTGCATCCCGGAGGAAAGCTGCGGGATTTGCTCGGCAACGAAGCGCCGGACGGTATTCTCCGCAATATCCTGCTCTTGCGCTGTCAATGCACCCACAATCCGACGTTGGATGCCGTTGCTGTCCACAAAGCTGAAATCAGTGTTGGTGTAAATAAGTGCCTGAATGCGCCACGAGGGGTTGGCTGTGGTGTGATGTTCTCCGGTGATTATGACATCATCCACATGAACATGCTCGTAGGGATCGCTTGCTCGAACGACAAAACGCACCTTGAAATTGGGTATACCCAAGTAACTATTCAAGTTATAGGATTCGGCGCGCCAAGTATTGTCGTCCCCATTGCCACCGTACCAAGAATAGATCCTGACCCAGCTGCTGCCGTTATAGACTTCGACTCGGAAGTAGTCAGTGTAGTCGAGATTATAATCGATAAACCGCAAAAATTCGATCTTGGCATTGTCCAAATTCCGTAGATCGATCTCGGGCGAGGTCAGCGTACATTCTGTGTAGCAGTTGTCTACGTGGGCGGCTGGCGAGCCGCTTCCGGAGGCAGGATATCCATTGGTCGAATGGAGCGTCTCTGTATTCCAATCTCCTTCACCTGTCTCGGTCCACTTTCCTAATCCGTTGGAGAAATCATCAAAAAGTAGCGGCTGGCTTAATGCTTTGTTGGTTATTCCGTTTGTATTTTCATCAAAGTAAACATTTTCCTCCCCGCAGGATAATAGCCAACCGAACGATAGAAAGATCCATGCAATCCATAGAACCTTATCCCATGTTTTTTTTGTAATGACGTGGTGATTCATAAAGTTTCCTCCAAAATGAAGTTGATAAAACACTCTCACAATGGTCCAAGCACAGACAGGAATGTATTCTAGATTAAAACTCACTACAAGACCATTTTCGAAGGGTATCTTCCAAAGTGATTTTCTTGGTTTCAACATTGGGATACCAGACTCGTTGTTGATCCTCAAGCATGTAACAACGAACAACCATACATGTGTTACCTTTATAAAGCGGTATACATATTTTTTTAGAGTTGGGTGGCTTTTTTGAATCAGGCCGATCTGCTGTATTTCTTTAGATTTGATCCCGGTCTCCATTGCAAAACGGATGTTTTGCGACGGAGACGAGCTCTGCGTGGTGATGAATTTAATCTTTCCGAACATGTAGGTACAATCCCGTCGATCAGGCTTGACATTACTTATTTAGTAATTTACTATGTTAGTAAATTAATGGAAGCAAGGAAAACGACATGGAAATTCCAAGCTCACTCAAGCATAAACCGGTGGTTATGGTTGCGAACTACGAAAATGTGGATGGCCGGTATGCGTACAAATCAGATGCAAAGGGATTGTCTCTGGGATTGGCGCAGTGGAACGACCGGGGAAAAGTAGAGATTTCGGCGAAAGTTTGGCGACATACCGGCGGTAAGTGGTCACGCCAATCAGAAGAGCTGCCGTTGCACCGGGTGCTCGATCTCGCTATTCTTATCTGCCGGGTAAAGCAATATTTCAAAGAGGCATACCGTCAAAAAAAACTCTATGAGCCGGACAACCCGCGCATCGATCGAGTCGGCCTACAGGGTGATGCCATGACGGTCGAAATATGTACAAAAAACGATCATATCGACGAAGATATCCAGCTGTTTTATCGAGCCTTGAGTCAAGACGACGAGCTCATTGGTGAGCGGTTGATCGTACTGGGCAGGATGTTGGATGATATGGGGTACTGACGTCGATGGACCGCGCCGTTCGAGGTCCACCTGGTGATGATGGTCAATTGCATTGAGTAACCTCCTATCCCGCCATCATCAAGGCGATCATCCAGGCTCATGCGGGCAGAACCTCTGAGTTTCAGCTACACGGATATTCCCCAACGACAAACAAGAAACGAAGTGACAAGAAGTGCGGTTAGATTTTCTCCAACGCCACCGCGCAGGCCTTGTACTCGGCCGTCATCGTGTCGGGATCATATGCGGGATTGGTCAACCAATTGGCGCAGGCCTCCCGAAAGTGAAAAGCCATCCAAACCAATCCGGGAGGGATTCTTTCGGTTACATTGGCGCGCACCAGAACTTCGCCCCGGCGCGACTTAACCCGGATTTTTTCCCCATGGCATACACCGTATTTTACGGCGTCTTCCCTGGAGATGTCCGCAGTCTCCTCACCCAGCATATCATTGAGCCCGGCGCAGCGGCCCGTTTGGGTGCGGGTGTGGTAGTGATACAACCTGCGACCGGTGCTCAAGACGAGCGGATATTCCTCGTCGGCGACTTCGGCCGGCGGGGTCCAATCCACCGGGTGGAACTTCCCGAGGCCGCATACAAACTCGCCGTCTTTGTGCAAAAAGCATGTTCCGGGGTGGGATCGATTGCTGCAGGGCCACTGGAGCCCGTCGTTTTCGATTCGGTCGTATTTGATCCCGGCAAACTGGTTGGCCAGCTCTGAAATCTCGTGGTCCCAGATATCTTGAGCGGAGTCGGACTCCCAATGTTGCCCGAACCTTTTGGCAATCTCTTTGAAGATCCACCAGCTGTGTCTGGCTTGGCCGGGGGGCTCACAAGCTTTGCGTACGCGGTTTACTCGTCTTTCGCTGTTGGTGAAGGTGCCCTCGGCTTCACCCCATGCGGTGGCCGGGAGGATGACGTGGGCGAAGCGGGTGGTCTCGGTTGGGAAAATATCTTGGCATACCAAAAACTCGGCCGATTCGAGACACTTTTCGATGTGTCTGATATCGGGTTCGGTGTTGGCCAAATTTTCTCCGAATACATACAATCCTCGGATCTTGCCATCGAGCAATCCTTCCAGCATGGCCGGAATCATCAGGCCGTTTTGATCCGGCAGGTGGTTGACTCCCCAGGCTTGCTTGAATTTTTCCCGGGCCGCCGGATCAATCACTTTTTGGTAGCCATGGTAGACGTTGGGCAAAGCGCCCATGTCGCAGGCGCCTTGTACGTTGTTCTGCCCCCGCAACGGATTGACACCGCCATACTCTTTACCCATGCTTCCGAGCAACATTTGAAGATTGGCGATCGACAACACGTTGTTCTTCCCGCAGGTATGCTCGGTGATGCCGAGGGTATAGCACACCATGGCGGGTTTTACCGCCGCAAGACGCCGGGCTACCTTCGTGATTGTCTCGGCGTCGATTCCGCATATTTGCGCCGCCCTTTCGGGGGGGTAGTCGCGAACTTTTTCTTTCAGGGCCTCCAGTCCTTCGGTGCAGGATTGAACAAAGTCCCGATCATATAGATTTTCGGAAATCAAAACGTGGGCCAGAGCGTTGAGAAAAGCAATGTCGCTTCCCACTTTCAGCTGCACGTGAATGTCGGCGTAGTCGACCAGTTGATGGGCCCGGGGATCTACGACGATCAACTCCGCGCCGTCGGTCACGGCGTTTTTCAGAAAAGACGCGGCGACCGGATGGGCCTCCGCCATGTTTGACCCGATGACCATAAACATCTTGGCATGCCGAAACTCTCCAAACGAATTGGTCATTGCTCCAGAACCAAATGATGCCGCCAGACCGGCGACGGTGGGAGCGTGTCAAGTACGTGCGCAGTGGTCTATGTTGTTGGTTTGCAGCGCGGCTCGAAAGAGTTTTTGCATTTGGTATGAGTCTTCGTTAAAACTGCGCGCGCAACTGACTCCTGCCAAGGCATCGGGACCGTGAGCCTGGATGATCTCTTTGAAGCGATCGGCCACCAAATCGAGGGCTTCGTCCCAGGAAGCTTCTCGAAAGTTTTCACCTTCGCGGATCAGCGGAGTGGTGAGACGCTCGGGCGAATTGATAAAATCGTATCCGAATCGTCCCTTGACACACAAGCGCCCTTGGTTGGGCTCGGCGTCTTCGACTCCGGTGACTTTGATGATCTTTCCGTCTCTTACATGCAGCCACTGTTGGCAACCGACTCCACAATATGGACAGGTTGTGCGAACCTTTTTGATTTCCCAGCTACGGCCCGTGTGTCGGCTTTTCTTTTCGGTCAGAGCTCCGGTCGGGCAAGCCTGGACGCATTCTCCGCAGAATACGCAGTTGGAGTTTCCAAGCGGCTGGTCGAACGCGGTGATGATCTTTGCATCGGCGCCCCGGAATCCGAAGTGTATGGTACCGTTGACCTGCACATCTTGACAAGCGTGTACGCAACGACCACATAGTATGCATTTGTCATGATCCCGAACGATGAAAGGATTGCTTTCATCTATGGGACGTCTCTGCTTGCGCCCTTCGAATTTCCGTTGATCGACTTGGTACTCATAGGCAAGATCTTGCAGAGCACATTGCCCGGAACATTCGCACAATAGGCAGTCATGCTGGCCGTCGGCCAAGAGCAACTCGATGTTGATACGGCGCAGTGTGCGGATCTCTTCTGTGTCCGTCCAGATTTCCATACCGTTTTGAGCTTGGGTTGCACATGCTGCGATCGGATTGCGCATACCCTTGACATCGACGAGACAAATACGGCATGCAGCGGTTGGGTTTTGGTCTTTCATATGGCAGAGAGTCGGTATGCGCACTGCGTGATCGGATGCGACCTCCAGGATGCTTTGACCTTCTTTGAATTCTACCGGCTTGCCATTTAAGTTCAGCGTTGCGATCATGGGCTTGCCCTTTCCCTACCCGGCAACCCGCCAGGTGATATTAATCGATTGATAATCGTTCTTAAATGATAAGGAATAAAAAGTCGAGAAAAAAATAACCAAATATGACAATATATTACAATATGTGGGTGGGATGCTCCAAGCTGTGTGCTTCTGTCCAACCTTCCGAAGTCATTCCATTGACATCATGCCGGATATGGGCTAAATGGTAATTTGATGTCATTTAAAGTTATTATTGGGTATTATTTTCTAGACATCGCGGGTCCTGGATGATAGATGTTCAGTAGGGCTTTACCTGGAATATGATTTGCGGGTTTAGGGAGAGATAATGAGAATTCTAAACGATTTCGAATACGAGCAACCGAGAACTCTTATGGATGCCTTGGTGCTTTTGGATCAACATCGAGAATCAGCCCGACCGCTTGCTGGTGGTACCGATGTGGTGGTCAACATGAAGTACCGCAGCATGTTGCAGCTTTTTCAAGGCGCTGGTACTCGGGATGCGGGTTTCAAGGCTGCGGGCCGGGTTCCGCCGATGGATGAGCCCCGGGTGTTGGTATCTTTGACTGCAATTGAGGAGCTGTATGAGTGTAGAATCGAAGATGGCGCTTTGGTCATAGGTCCTCTCATTACCATGACCCGGTTTGCAAATATGTCCAATCTGCCCGAATCGGTCATGGGTTTGCAGGATGCCTGCGCCATCATGGGCTCGCCATTGATTCGAAATCGCGCCACCATCGGGGGTAATCTGGTCAATGCACGGCCCGCTGCGGACACAGCGGTGGCCTTGATCGCCCTAGGCGCCGAAATCGGGCTCATGAGCAAGGATCGAAGTCGAATAGTGGACGTTGCGGGGTTTATCACTTCTCCTGGAAAAACCATAAAGGAGCCCCATGAAATCATACATTATATCAAAATACCGCTTCGACCCCTTACCGGTAGTGCTTATCTTCGTCAAGGGGTAAGAAAACAATTGGAGATCGCTTTGGTTGGAGCGGCAGCTTGGATTGAGATCGATGCTCAAAAACAAGTCGTTCGGGATGCCCGGATTTGCCTTGGGGCGGTGGGTCCCACGCCGATTATGGCGGGGAAGGCGGCGCAAAGCCTGATTGGCCAAAAACCTTCCTCCAAGCTGTTTGACCTTTGCGCAAAAACCGCAGGAAAAGAGGCTGCCCCGATCGATGATTTTCGTGGATCGGCGGCGTATCGTGTCGATTTGGTAGAGGTTTTGACCAGGCGAGCCATTGAGGAAGCCGCCCGCAGAGCGGGTGTTTCGGGAGATCTATGATGCCGTATCAGATCAGTCTCAGGGTCAATGGAAGAACATTCCATAGTGTTGTGGATGCCAGGATAACCTTGGCAGAGTTTCTACGAGAGAATCTTGGTCTTACCGGAACGAAACAGGGTTGCGGCGAAGGCGAGTGTGGAGCTTGCACGGTGTTGTTGGACGGATTACCGGTAGCCTCCTGTTGCATGTTGGCATTGGAGGCCCAGGGTCATGAAGTGACCACCATCGAGGGCTTGGCCAAACCCAACCGGCTCCATCCGGTACAAAAAGCCTTTGTGGATCATGGGGCCGTTCAATGTGGGTTTTGCACACCCGGCATGGTGCTTAGCGCCAAGGCTCTTTTGGATCAAAATCCCAATCCGACCGAGCAGGAAATCAGATCCGCCTTATCCGGAAACCTGTGTCGGTGCACCGGATACCAAAAGATTGTCGAGGCGGTGTCGGCAGCGGCATCGGCCTTGCAACAGAATAAGGAATAGGGATCATGGCACAACATACCATCATCAACTCCCGAGCCCCTCGTGTCGATGCGATCACCAAGGTGACCGGCCGAGCGCAGTATATCGACGATATCACCTATCCCAATATGCTTTGGGCGGCGATTTTGCAAAGTCCGGTAGCCCATGGCCGGATCGTCAAGCTGGACACCCGCCGGGCGAAGGAGCTTCCCGGAGTTGTCGATGTGGTTACAGCCAAAGAAGCAGGCATGATACGCTTCGGTGTCAGCCCGGCTCGATATGATGAAACCGTTTTTGCGTTGGACAAGGTCAGGTATATTGGAGAAGAGATTGCTGCAGTGGCGGCATATGATCAAGAAACCGCCCTGAAGGCGCTCCAACTCATTGACCTCGAAATTGAGCCGATGCCTCTCATCTTGGATACTGAAGCCGCCTTGACACCCGGTGCCGTGGAATTGTTTGAAGAATACCCCAACAACATCACTGCGGAAGTAATGCAGAGTTTCGGGGATGTCGATGAGGCCCGCCGCCAGGCGGATAGAATATTTACCGATCATTTACTCAGTAAAATGCAGGATGGGGCTTTTTTGGAGCCCAACGGGTGTATCGCCTGGATGGATCAAAACGGTGTTTTGACCTTACAGAGCTCGACCCAAACCCCGCATTATGTACAACGCACGATTGCCATGGTTTTGCAGCTGCCGTTGCACAAAGTAAGGGTGGTCAAACCCAGTGTCGGTGGTGGTTTCGGGCCCAAAGCCTCGGCCTCGAATATGGAGTTGGCAGTATGCCTGCTGGCCAAACGCACCGGATTTCCGGTAAAGAGTATATTCTCGAGAGAACAGGTGTTTTTGCGGTCCCGAGCCCGGCATCAGTTTTTGCACAAAATGGGGCTTGGGGTGAAAAACGACGGAACCCTGCTGTTTCTC
>JBFFBT010000174.1:0-12384 GCA_041560255.1 Myxococcota bacterium
CCCCGCCGTTTGTATTGCCATCAACTAAACCACCAGTTTACTGGTGGTATTGATTGAAATACATAATAAATAATAAAAATGTCGGCATATTCGGTTTGTCTCGTAAATATTCAGCTAATACCGAACAATATTCATATTAACGTTATTAGGTATAATTACTTTAGATCTAATATAATGTTAGTTGACAAGTAAATAGTATTATTTTATTTATATATATGTATTTTATCATATTTTTTTATGACTAATATAATATGGTAATATACGAAGCATTAATATTTTAAGGAAAGGAGGAAGAGCTAGGACAGCAGGTGGGTTTGCGGATGGAGAATGTAAATGGAAAAAGTAACGTTCAAACCAAGGAGGGTACGAGGAATGAAATTGTTAAAATGTGTGGTTTTATGTTTTGTGGCGCTGGCCTGGATGCAGAGTTGTCAACCCGTGGGAGATTTTGATAACCAGGGGTCGGATTTTGGTCAAAACATCATCATCAGTCCGGATTCTTCGGTGGAAATTGATACGGATATCGTAAAAGGCATTGTAACTTCAGTGGTCGATTCGGACAATTGGGCCGGCATTGTTGTCAATGTGCAGCCCGGCGTGATGTACATGTCGCTGAGCTCTGCCGATACCTGGGGTCTTTCGTTCCAACAGGTGTATTACAATCAGGACTACAATGTTACCTCAGTAGGATATGAAAACTATTATCCCGAGTTCGTCCAGAGCAAGGATTTCTATCCCAGCTGTCCGGACAGCTCGATGGAGACCTATTGGACCACCGAATGCTCGACCATTTCGACCTCGACCAGCGCGATTCGTAACATCAACGGATACGCTCAAAACCGCGGATACAAGACTTTATCAGCCATCGGAAGCGGTGAGAGCTTGACCAATGTCAACAATTACCTGTCTTGCTCCGGCTTGAAGGTCTGGGGTCGTATCGGTCACGGATATACCGGAGGACTGCAGCTTACCGGTGGGGGGTTTTTGTCGAGCTTTTCAATGAGCCTGGACGGTCATGGAGTGTATGCCAACTCCTGTTTGGCCTACAACGACCCGTTTAAAAGCAGGGTGATGAATGCAGGTGCCGAATGGTATGTCTCCGGTATCACCAACCTCGCCATCGGTCCATCCGAAAGAACGTTTGATTGCACCATGGAAAAAGCGCTTTCCCAGAACGATGTGTGTACATCGCTCAATCAATGTGTGCAGTCCGGAGCCGGGCAGCATGGCTGTGGAGGACCCAATACGGTCATTCCGGCCCCCGGAAGCGGTCCCAACCCGACCCCGACGCCGGGCCCCAATCCGACCCCGACCCCCAATCCAGATCCCAACGACGGAGAGTTGATAAGCGGCCGGCCGATCACCATCAGTGGAAGCTTGAGAGAAGTTAAAAGGTACTATATCGATTGCCGTGGCGATTTGACCGGCAGCCTCTCGAGAGGATCCGGAGATCCTGATTTGTACATCCGTGAGGGCGCCCAACCGTCCAGTACGATTTATGATTGCAAATCCGACAGTCCCGGCACCACCGAAAGCTGCACGGTCAACGGCGCAGCAGGCCGGGTGTATGTGACGGTTTATGGTTACAGCGCGTTTAGCAACGTCTCGTTGGTGGCCACCTGCTCGGGTGGACCCAATCCGACGCCCGAGCCGACGCCCGAGCCGACGCCCGAGCCGACGCCCGAGCCGACGCCCGAGCCGACGCCCGAGCCGACCCCGGTACCGGATTGCAACTGCTATGATTGTCATAGACAGCCTGCAAACCACGACCCGCTCTGTCCGACACGTCCGTAATTTGTGTGGTTATCATATTGTTGCACCTAGGCAGGACCCTCTCTCTCTTTCATGTTTTACGCAGTTAGGTTGACAGCAGGGAATGCGCTCTCCCATTCACACAGCTTAAAGGTTTTCTCAAGAGAGCGCTTCCCGAATGTCTAAGCCTAAGTTCACCCCGCGCAAAGTGCGGGGTGAACAAAAACAAGGGGTTACATATTAGATTCTGCCGAAAAACACGATCTTTAGAGACTTTCTCCGCAGAATCTATTTGGCGAATGTCTTATTGAGAGTGATTTTTTTTGTGGAGTTTGACAAGTAAATCCGCAAGCTCTGCCACCCCGTAAGGTTTGGCCAATACGCCTTTGAATCCGTGGACACTGTAATCCGACATGACCGGATCGTTGTAATATCCGCTGGAGACGATGGCGATGATTTCGGGATCGAATTCGATGAGTTTTTCGATGGTTTCTTTACCACCCAGGCCGCCCGGGACAGTGAGATCCAGCATGACCAGATCAAACGGATCAGGGCTTTTATGCGCCTGTTGGTACATTTTAATGGCTTCTCGGCCGTCTGCTGCGACATCCGATCGGTAGCCGATTTGGGTCAACATGCGCCGTACGGTGTTTCGAATCATGGGATCATCATCCATGATCAGGATTTTACCTTTGGTGTGGGGGAAAACATTTTGGTTTTTGGATGCATCAGAGTCGGCGGCTCGCGCGGCGGCGGGCAGGTAGATGTTGAACACGGTGCCCTTTCCGGGAGTAGAGTCGACACTGATGTGCCCCGCATGGTGTTTGATGATGGAGTGTGATACTGCCAAACCGAGACCGCTCGAGGTGGTTTTGGTGGTAAAGTATGGATCGAAGATCATGGGCAGGATTTCCGGTTCGATACCCGATCCCTGATCTTCGATACGAATCATGACGTACTCTCCGGATTCCAGCGGTATGCTGGGAGTGGATTTGAGTATCATGTTTTTAGCGCTCGCGCCTACGATGCCTCCCTGGGGCATGGATTGTTTCGCATTGATGATGATGTTGCTCATAGCTTGTTTGATGAGATCTTCATCTAAGTGGGTGGTCCATAGAGATTCGTCGGGAGTAAAATCACAACGCACACTCGAACCACTCAATGCGAGCTGAAACGAATCGATCAAAATTTGGTTGATGGATACTTCTTTTTTTACCGGAGCTCCGCCGCGTGAAAAGGTCAGCAATTGTTTGGTCAAGCCGCGGGCTCTCTTGGTCGCCTTTTCGATGTCTTTGAGCATTTCGTCGACAAAAGGACTGCCGGTGACTTCTTGTTCCATCAAAGAGCAACATCCTAAAATGAGAGTGAGGTAATTATTGAAATCATGGGCGATGCCGCCGGCCAACTGTCCGATGGACTCGAGCTTTTGAGAGCGTAAGAGTTCTTGTTCGGTTTTTTTTCTTTCGCTCAAATCGATAACGAATCCTCTCAAACCGGCCGGCCGGCCGTTGTGCAGGATCAGGCTTGAGTGCACCAATACCGGGTATGTAGAGCCGTCTTTTCGAAGAGCTGTGTATTCGCTCAACCCGATGGATTGACCCTCGAATATGTTTTGAATCTGTTGCCGAACTTTTTCACGATCCTTTTCGATGACCAACTTTTCGGCCATAAGTCCCTGATCGAAATCCTTTTGGGTATAAAGTGTAAGCTCGAACGCTTTTTTGTTCATGTACGTGATTCGATTGTTGTGATCGGTCTCAAAAACCACTTCCGGAAGGGTGTCTGCCAGCATACGGAATCTGTTTTCACTTTCTGTCAGGGCTTTTTCATGTTGTTTACGCTCGGTGATGTCAATGATGGCTGCCTGCACGGCAGGGTTTTGGTTAAACTGAATGAGGCTCGAATGCATTTCGAGCAACCGGGCCGATCCGTCTTTTCGTATGGCTCTAAACTCGTAGAGGTCGGGTACTTCTTTTCCTTCCAGGCGCTTTCGGAAACGCGACCATACCAAATCCCGATCTTCGGGATGAATCACGGTCGCAATTTGTTCTTCTGTGAGGTTTTTAAGCTCCTCGATACTGTAACCCGAAAGTCTCGCGAATGCCTGGTTGGCGAAAACCACCCGCATACCTTGTAGTACAACGATGCCCAGGATGGATTGTTCAACCAAAGCTCGGTACTTGGCTTCGTTTTGTTCGAGCGCTTCTCGGACCTGTTTGTGTTTTACGATTTCTTGTTGCAGCTCACGGTTGATGCACATCAGCTCGCCTTCCCGGTAGCCAAGCTCTTCTTGGGTTTCTATGCGGCTGATGACTGCTCCGAGTTGGGCGGCGATACCTTCGATGACGTTGCGCGAATGCCTGGGAATTTCGTTTTGGGTATGCGATGCCAGAAAAAGCACCGCCATAATTTCTTGTTCTTGTCGTATCGGGATCATGGCGTACGTCGAGATATCTTGGTCTGGTTGAGGATCTGTGCTTGTGAGGTGCGGTTTTAAATGGTTTGCATAGATGGGTTTGCCTTCTGCCGCCAGCCTGGTTTGGGGAGAATGGGGATGATGATGGGATAATTCCTGGTAGAGATCTTGCGCCAAACCCGCATGCCGAATCAGTTTCAAGCAACCGGTGGCGCGATCGATGAGGTATATACCTCCTGCGTCAATACCTTCGATTTGGAGGGCCGTATCCAATATGAGTTGAAAGGCTTCTTGAAGGTCCCCCCGGGTGACCAATCCAACGGCCAGATCGCGTTGGAGCCTCAGCAATTTCTCGATATGTGATTGGGTATCGAGTTGTTTTTCGAGCTTGGCGATACTCGCCTCGAGATCCTTCTTGGTAGGCACAAGCTTTCCACTCCCTCATAATGTTGGCTCATTTTATGGTAAAATCGCCAAGGTGTGTGCCCAATCACAAACCATATAGCATGCATCTGATGTGTTTTCAAAAAGAAATTCATTTCACTGCTACCGAGACCGTTGGATTTCAAAATAGATTGATGACCGAGCTGATCAATATGATGAGTATAAGCACCGGAATGAAATATTTTATCAAAAACGCCCATATTCTACCTATTTTTAATAGTTTGGAGTTGGGATCCATTTCCCGTAGTGCATTTTCGGGTTTCCACACCCATCCGACGAAGATCGATATCAACAATCCACCCACGGTCAGAGCCACCGTACCCCATATCTGGTTCCATAGACTGAAGAAATCTTCGAAAATGGCAGCCGGTATGGCAAACAACAGGGTGACGGCGCCCAGCATCCAAGAGGCCTTTTTCCGATTCCAATTGCGGTTATCCACCATGATGGCTACAGGTACTTCCAGCAGCGATATCGTGGAAGTAAGGGCCGCGATAGCCAGCAAGCCGAAAAACAAAATGGCGAAGATTTGACCCAAGGGTATTTTGGAAAAGAGGATGGGAAGCACCACGAACATGCCCCCGGCACCTTGTTCGGGGCTCATGCCCAAAGAGAATAACACCGGAAACACCATGAAGCCGGCCAGCACAGCGATGGATGTATCGAACAAAGCAATCATTCCGGCTGATTGGGGCAGGTTTTCTTTCTTGCTGAGATAGGATCCATAGGTGATCATGGTTCCCATGCCGAGGCTCAAGCTGAAAAAAGCCTGTCCGATGGCGGAGATCACCAAATCAATGTTGAGTGACGAGATTTTCGGCTGCAGGTAAAACGCGACCCCGTCCGAAGCATTGGGCAGGGTGAGGGATCGTATGATCATGATACCGAGTATGACAAACAAGATCGGCATAAAAATCTTGGTGAATTTTTCAATCCCACCCGCGATACCCTTTGAGACGATGTACACGGTCATCAGCATGAAAATGACGATCAATATGGACATGGATAGATGGTCCGCAGCCAAAGCGTTGTACATGTTTTGGGATTGCTTTACCAGGGTCTCGACGCTTTCTGTCTGTGACAAAATTGAAAACTCTCCGGATATGGCTTTGTAAAGATATCCAACCGAAACTCCGGCGATGGCCGAGTAGAATGACAAAATCATGATGGCTGCAATGTAGCCCATATGACCGATATATCGGAATTTGGTGCCCGGCTTGATGGAGATGAAAGACCCAATGGCGTCCTTGCTGGTATGGCGTCCCATGCAAAGCTCGGCCAACAGGACGGGTGAAGCCACAAAAACGATGGCGATAAGATAAATCAAAACAAACAATCCTCCGCCATTGTTGCCTGCTTCGTAGGAAAACCTCCAGAGATTACCTAGACCTACGGCTGAGCCTGCGGCTGCGAAGACAAACGTGATTTTCGAGCTCCAATTGTCACGATGGTTTTGCATTGAGCCTCCCATGTCATTCCAATTTCCAGATCCAATTACCAAACCCACGGCTGCAACGCAAAGCGGTTGACCCGGACAGTAACGCTTGGCTGGAATCGGGCGAACGCCGGTTTACCGGGGTATAAAAAAGTGGAGTCGAGCTTATTGATACTCGGCCTCACTGTCAAGCACAACCCAACTTGTGGGAGCTTCGATTTGAATATGGAATGGGTTTTTTGTACCGGGATTTCTCATACAATATCGAGTTGCATGATCTGTGTGCGCGGGCAGGCAGCCTCAATGCGAAAAGGCGCATATGTTGAAAACCGGATCGAACCGAAGTATGGTGAGAGGGTATGCCGGCAACGAAATGGGAGGTGTTCGATGACTGTCGAGGTCAAAGAGGGTGATACCAATCGTCGGCTTTCCAAGCGATTGGATAAGCTGGAGGATCCCAAATCGAGCGGTTGGGAAAAAGCGAAGACCATTGGTACGATTCTTACACCCATTACGGTGGTGGTCATTGGCTACTTCATTCAAAGCAACCTGGCCTCCCAAGAGCATGCCTTGAGCGAGCAACTGGAGATCATGAAAACCGAACGGCAAAGAGAGCATAACAAGGTGAATCAAGCCCAGCTTATTTCGAAGTTATTGGGGCCGCTTTTGAGCCATGATCCCCGTGAGCGTATGTTGGCGGTCAACATCGTGCTGTATGCCTGCGGCGAGTCCGGCCGCATCATCGTCCATTCGGTGGCCGAAACAGATCCGGACGAACATGTCAGAATGCATGCCGAAAGATCCATCGATCGCCGGCGTAAAATGTTGGTGGAGCAACTCGGGGCCAACCATCGCGAGACACGACAAGATGCGGTAGAGGAGCTTGCCACCTCATGGAGGGACGATCCTGAGCTGCCCAATGAAATTGTCGAATATTTTAAGAAAAACGAAAACGACAACACTGTGATTCATAATGTGACCTCGGTCATGAGCAACTTGCCCCGCAAACGCCTTAGGGCAAATCGTGAAAAACTGATACCTATTTTGGAGAAAGCAGAACAAGGCGGTCCCAAAACCAACAATCGGGCACAGTTCATCAAAAAAGAGATATTCGAGCAACAGCCCTGACGGATACGGTATGATCTCGGGTGTTATCCAAGGCTTGCATCCAGAATTATCTCCACCCCGGCGAGCGCTCTCGATACCGGGCATCCCGACTTTGCCTGGTCGGCGTGCTGCTTGAACGTCGCTTCGTCGATGTTTGCGACCACGGCTTTGCAGATGAGCTCGATACGCGAGATCTTGAAACCTCGATCGTCTTTTTCAAGATGTACTTTGGCTTGGGTCTCGACTTTATCGGGGATATAGCCGACTTCGCTCAGTGCATGGGCCAACGCCATGGAAAAACATCCAGCATGGGCTGCTCCTATGAGCTCCTCCGGGTTGGTGCCTACTCCGTCTTGAAATCGAGAAAGAAACGAATAACTTCCTTCGAATGCTCCACTACCCAGGCGGACCGATCCGCCTCCCTTTTGTAGATTACCCCTCCAGATCGCACTGGCATTTCTTGTCGGCATGGTTATGTCTCCTTTGATTTGAACGCTTACGATTGAATACAGTTTTTGAAAATAAGCAAACTTCATACCAATCAGATCGCATCATTGTTCTTACAGATCAAGGGATTTATAAAGAGCTTTTTATTTGGGTTGTCCCCGGTGTATGAGACTGAGACGCAAATCCTGTCTCGTTGTCTCGTTATATGGATCACCGTTGAACGTTTGCGAATGACATCAAGACGCCGGGTTGTGAGATCACAACCGGGCAACTCCGAGAAAAACGCAGTGTAATACCGAAAGTAAAACAAGAAAAACCGTCCGTGATCGATCCGCATTCAAAAACCAAAAGCTATATTCCATTTGTCTCGTCCGGCACCGGCCCACACAATCTCCACACAACGTACAACGCAGACCCGGTTTACGCCGCAGCAGGTCGGCCTCGGTCAAAGCGTTGTACCTGCAGACCTGTATGCACGCCTTGCAGTCGTTACAGCCTGACTTGATTCGAACTCTAAAGGGCGAGAGCCTGCCTATGAGATTGGAAAACCATCCTATGGGGCAATAGACGGTGCAATGGATCATACATCCGGTTTTTCGAGATCCAAAAAACATAATCGCCAATCCGCCGATTCCAAATGCAGAAGCGGTGTACGCAGCGATGTATCCTGCAGCTTGCTGGATGTGAAGCATAAAGGCGGCCGATATCACCGAAATAACGATTAATAGGCGCACGCCTTCGGTATACGCAGGCAGTGGTTTAGGAGATTTTTTGCGTTTTGCCGCTCGATCGTCGAAAGATCCGATATAACAAAGATAACTACACCAGGCGGGTCCTGCCAAAAGCAAAGTCGAAAGATACAAAAACAGCATGAAAAACCCTTCACCCCGGTAGATCGGTCCTGCGATAATGAGCGCCGGAACGGGTAGGTGCAACGCACCGGTCATCAAAAAACGGCTGTTTAGGGTCAAACCGATGAGCAATTGAGCGAAAAACACCCCCGAGAAAAGAAGCCAAATCCTACTGCGCCATATTTTTTGAGTTTTTGGATTCAAAAGCTTGCGGGCAACAAAGCTTGCGTACCCTGAAAGGCCGACTATCTCAATCCAACCCCCGCCTTTGAAAAACCGCTCGAAAAGAAGCAGGGTAGGCTCTTCAATGAAAAGCTGTATGCTGCCGAGCAGCACGGCTGTGGATATCCCGGCCGCCAGGTGGGCGGTCGAGGGGTACTTGGGTCGGTCTCGATCATCATGACGGCGAATATCGAGCGGTTGCGTGATCACAAAGGTATGATATCTCCGGGTGGTCTGTTTAGCAACGTTGCCGGGGTAGTATTATGATTTTTTCAATCCAAAATTTTCGATGCCTCGAACAAGCTCTAACCCTCCATGTCATGAAGAATCTTTTTCCAGGTTTGACAATGCAGTTGAAAGGAGGCATACACCTTAAAGCCTTTATATCATGAGATAATCCGTTCATTACATACATTCGTTGTTTCGAGCGAAAGTTTATTGGTCGTGAAGCCGACATTATCGGTTTTCATATGTACAAGAATAGGAAGCGAAATTCTCGCCCGGGAGGTGATCATGTCGTGTTGGAAGTCAATAGGAGGTGAAAGCAAAGGAATTCAGGCCATGGCGATCGGGATACTTCTTTTATGCCGACCTGTGTGGGCCGATACCTTGGAAACCGAAAAGGATCTTCACGGGGCCGCAGCCACGCAGGTTCAGTTGAAAGCGTTGGACGCATTGTTGAAAAACGCCCCGCTGCCAACCAAGAGGGTGGATCGCCGTATATGGAATTCCAGTGTTCCTCGTGACAACCAAATCACTACTGCCCGTATTACGCTTGGTCGAAAATTGTATTTTGAAACCGCGCTTTCCAGAGACGGTACGGTCTCGTGCGCTACCTGCCATGATGTAACCCGCAGCTTCACCGATCGGCGCAAAACCTCGGAGGGCGTCGACGGCCAGCTTGGAAAGCGCAACGCGCCGACGACGCTGAATGCGGCATTGTTGCATACTCAGTTCCTGGATGGGCGTGCAGCCACCTTGGAAGAACAAGCCGGCCAACCGATTTTGAATCCCGTGGAAATGGGAATGGCGGATCGCAGAGCTGCGCTTTCAGCCATAAAAGATATCCCGGGATATCGTATGATGTTTCAAAAAGCTTACGGTCGTGACATCAACTATGACGATCTGGAACGAGCCATCGCGGCTTTTGAAAGAACCTTGATTTTTTTAGATGCTCCATTTGATCGGTTTCTGTCAGGGGATGAAGGCGCCATATCCAACGAAGCCCAAAAGGGTTGGGTGTTGTTCAATGGAAAGGCCCGGTGTATGAGCTGTCACCCCTTGAGCTTTTCAAACCCGCTGGGAACCGATAACCGCTTTCACAACATTGGTGTATCGGCCCGCACCCAAAATTTCGAGTTGCTTGCCAAACAGGCTTTGAAGTTGCTCCGAGAAGATCCTTCGGAGTCAAAATTGGATGCCTTGGCGGTAGGTACCGATTTGTCCGAGCTGGGAAGATTTATGGTAACCCACAATACCGCCGATATCGGGTCTTTTCGTACTTCTCAGCTACGTAACGTAGGCATCACCGCTCCATATATGCATGACGGATCGATGGAAAGTCTCTGGGATACCATCGATCATTATAACAAGGGAGGAGAAGCCAACCCTTACCTAGATGGAGGCATGGATCAGTTGGCCTTGACCGAACCGGAGATCGATCAGTTGGTGGCGTTTCTTTTTACGCTTACAGATAGTCGGTTTTCTGAGTTGAACAGCCGAGAACAAGAGCGTCAATATCAATTGTCGAGAAAGTCACGTCCTTTTCGGGATGATGATCTTTCGCATCGAAAGGTCTTGTTGTTCGAGCAGAGATTGCTTCCAGGAGGTGCCCGATGAAAGATAAAAAAAGTACCTGGACCGTGTCATCCAAAGCGGGGCTGGATGTGGAACACCGCTACAATCAAGAGCGTGATCTTTTTTTTAGGGCATTGAGAAACCTGGACAGAAGGAGCTTTATGAAGGTTGCCCTTGGTGCGATGGGTGCTGCGGTTGCCAGTGGCGTAGATGTCAATCCGCACTCTTTCACTCCGGTAAGGTTGGGCGTGGCCGATGCAAAAGGTATGACCACCAGTGGAAAATCGTTTCGATTCGCATATATATCGGATTCTCATTTGTATGTGAAGAAAACCAACGATCGGTTCGTTCGATCTCTCATGCGGGCGGTCGACGATGTCAACGCCATGGATCCTCAACCCGAGTTTGTATTCTATGGCGGTGATTTGGCCCAGTTGGGAAGGCCGGAGGAACTCGAGCTCGGCGCCCAGATATTGAAAAACCTCAAGGCTCCTTTGCGTATCATGGTAGGTGAGCACGATTGGTATTTGGATATGGGTGAAAAATGGCGAGAGCTATTTGGACAACCTACCTATTCTTTTGATCTTCATGGAGTTCATTTCGTAGTGCTCAACAGTGTCATCGAGGAAGATTTTTGGACTCCAGCCGGGATGACACCTATGGAACGTATGCAGACCGTGGCCGGTTTGGACAATGGAAAACAGAAACCTTTTACGGTTGGCGATAAACAACGAAAATGGCTTCAGAAAGATCTACAAAAAATCTCTCAAAATACACCACTGGTGGTGTTTTCGCATTCGCCGTTGTACAAGTTGTACAAACCCTGGAATTTTTGGACCGATGACGCCGAGTCGGTGCAGAAGCTGCTGCAACCATTTCGGAAAGTGACTGTTATTCATGGTCATACCCACCAATTGCTTACCAACCGGATCGGCAATATTCATTTTCATGGTTTGCTTTCAACCGCTTGGCCTTGGCCGTATGCGCCCGAAGGCATGCCGGAGCTTACCATTCAAATGAACCGGCCGGATCCATTCAACGTCAACGACGGTTGTGGCGACGGCGAAGTTTGGGTGCACCCGGATGGATTGGTGGATAAATTGTACCGGTTGTGGAACCGCAACCCCATCAAGGTGAGCGCGGCCTACATGCGATCCAGAGGAAAAAAAGATCCACCACCTCGGCCCAATGCAGCCAGCTATTAGAAAAGGAGCATTCCTCATGAACCTGCAAAGATATATTTCGACGAGTTGTACCATCGTGGTCGTTCTAGTTTCCGGATCTCTTATTTTGAGTACATGTAGCGCGATGGAGCCCAAAAAATCGGAGTCGGCTGAAGTAAAACCAGATGCACCACACGCCGCATGCGGTGTATCACCGGAGCAAATGAGCCTTACAGGGTGGCAATTGGCTGATTCAATCATGCAAAGATGGAAAAAGGAAAACCCAGAAGTAGATTGGGAAGCTGAAGAACGAAAAAGCCGGACATTCATACCGCCGGCCGACAACCGGAATTTGCTTGAAAAACATACCCAGGCAGATGGACATCCCTACCGAAAAGTCACTGAGCAAGAGTTGTTGGTATGGCAACGAGAGACCGAACGTTTGGTGGCGGCGGGCTCCAAGGTTTTTCATTCTGCCAAAGAGCTTGGCAGCACGAACGAGGTTTCTTGTGACATGTGTCATCCCAATGCCGCCAACACGCATCCGGAGACTTACCCGAAGTATCAAACCCAGTTGGGGCAAACCGTGCTGTTGCGGGATATGATCAATTGGTGTCTCGAAAATCCCCTGCGGGCGCCCAAAATGGATGCTGATGATCCTCGTATGCGTGCCATGGAAGCCTACATATATAGCCAGCGAGCCGGAATCAAGTTGGAGTATGGCAAGCACTAGAATGAATTTGGTGTGGC
>JBFFBT010000175.1:0-12368 GCA_041560255.1 Myxococcota bacterium
ATATAACGATGTATTGAGAGCGCACGAAATTCGCTGACTACAACAAAATGTGTGCATATATTTGATTGAGCCGGGATTTAACTTTTTGTGGCTTTGGGAAACAATGTCATTCTGGCATGCTTTAAGCCGGAATCTATAATTTTAACAACGGATCCTGGATAGAATCGATCCAGGATGACGGCATTTTATGCAACTGGCGAGTATAGATCACTCAGACCATACGTCTATGAGTAGTGATTTCCTAAAATTTGTTTAGAAGTACAATTTTATTTGAGGAGGCATACGGCCTCTTGATGGGTGAAGCTCTTTTTTTTACATCCCTGGTCGAACCACAGCTAGCTTTTTTGACCGGACAACCGTCTCTGCATTGCTCACACATACCCATCCGGGCGTTCGGTTCGCCACGTTGAGAAAAACGGCGTGCAATGATCAGCGTACTTATCAGCATCATCGCCATGTACCGATCACCAGATTCCAACAATGCGTACCAAAACGATATTTCCTGAAAAAATATGATAGATTTCCAATAATCATTTTTTTAATTATCAATTTATTGAACTTATGTTATTTACTTCGGGCATTGAAGCATAAAAAATATGATATGATGGCGTTGACGAAGAAGGAGAGATTACAGGAAAACAATGTCATGGACGGGATGCGGGAAAAATGCACATCAACCAAGGCCGGCAAGGCTCTGATTTATGTCTTACTTATCTGTGGCGCCACCCGCGGGATCGCTGCCAAAAGCTTTCTGATCGAATGGATTTCCACTGATAACGGTCTCTCTCAGGCCACCATCGAGTGCATGTACCAAGACAGCCTGGGTTATATCTGGTTCGGCACCCAAGAAGGGCTCAATCGATACGATGCGTATAATTTTACCCGCTATACTCACAAGACCGATGCAAACAGCCTGTCTGAAAATTACACCCAAAAGATCATCGAAGATGATCAACACAATCTCTGGATCGGTACAATACGGGGACTCAACATCTACAATCCCGGTTCGGGTCGGTTTAGGCATCTTTTCAATCCTTCCGATACCGGCAACCAATGGGACAACAACACCGTCAAAGAAATTTTACGTGACCGCCAGGGAGAGCTATGGATCGGTACAAAAACCGGCCTGGCTCGGGTCGACCCATACCGAACCTCATTCTCCCGGTTTACGGCATGTAACGACAAACGTCTATGTCAATGCAACCACGACGTCAATGCCTTGCTGGAAGACAAACAAGGCGCCTTGTGGATCGGCACTGCTGATGACGGGTTGTACCAGCTGGATCAAAAAAGGTCTCGATTTGTTAGATATGCACATAATGCTTCCGATCCGCGAGGTTTACCCGGAAACTGGATCGGCGCTCTTTTCGAAGACCGGCATGGAGCATTGTGGATCGGCACACCCTACGGACTTTGCATGTACGATCCGACCAAAAAAACCTTCGAGTGTTATTTACAGTCCGGCGACGACAAGCTGCACGCTCGCGGTATCGAAGCCATCACGGAAGACAACCGAGGGGTATTATGGATCGGCAGCGCAAACGGGCTTTTTGTATTCGACCGGGTTACCAAAACTTTTTCTATCCCAAACACCACAGTAAAAGCGGGCGATGAAGACCGAATCCACAATCAATATATCAAAAACCTGCTGGTGGATCGAAACTCCGATCTTTGGGTAGGCACGAAAAAAGGCGCGTATCGACTCGAGCTCAAACCAGATTATTTCAAGCATTACAAACACGATGCCTCCGACCCATTCAGCCTGAGTCAGGAATCGGCTTTTTCCATCATTGAGGACGCAGACCAAGACCTCTGGGTGGGCACCTACGACGGACTCAACCGTCTGGATCGCGCCACCGGACGTTTTACCCATTACAAATATGATAAAAACAATCCCAAAAGTATCAGCTGCAGCAATGCGCGCATCCTTCACCTGGATCGTAACAACGATCTTTGGATCGGTACAAAAGGAGGCGGGCTCAACCGATTCGATCGTCGAAGCCAAACATTTGAGCGTTTCAGACACGATCCCGGCAATCCGCAAAGCCTGTCCGACAACAACGTGGTGGCGCTCGCCCAAGACACCGACACATCCCTCTGGGTAGGCACCCTCGGACAAGGGCTGAACCGTTTTGATATCCGATCCAAAGTATTCAAGCACTACCGGTATATTCCCGGGGACGACACCAGCATCTCCCACGACAAAATCTTCGTGCTGTACAAAGATCGGCAAGCAAACCTTTGGATCGGGACGGTCGGAGGCGGGCTCAACCGATTTGATCCCGAAAAGGAAAGCTTCATTCGCTATCCAGTCCAACCCGATCATCCAGAAGGCTTATGCCATAATTTTGTCCTATCCATCTTCGAGGATACCGCAGGGATTTTATGGGTAGGAACCAGAAACGGCCTGGCTCAACTGGATCGGCGCACCAATACGTTTCGTTGCTTTCGCCAAACCGATGGGCTGCCCAACAATATCATTTATGGGATCCTCCAAGACGATCACGGCTTTCTATGGCTGAGCACCAACCAGGGTTTATGCAAATTCAATCCCAAAACAGACACCAACACCCAATTTACCAAAGAGGACGGGCTTCAAGACAACGAGTTCAATGGAACCTCCTACTACAAAGACAGCACGGGCCGGATGTACTTTGGAGGCATCAACGGATTTAATGAATTTGACCCCAACCAAATCGAGCCAGAAGAAAATATCGCTCCGGTGATCATCTCGGGCTTTCAAGTATTGAGTCACAATTCCGGAAATGTCGGCTCGGTTACACCCGGAAATGGGTTTCGGCTTGAAAAACATGTC
Source organism: Myxococcota bacterium (assembly GCA_041560255.1). Lineage (GTDB taxonomy): Bacteria > Myxococcota > B64-G9 > B64-G9 > B64-G9 > JBFFBT01. The sequence continues at coordinate 2,816 of JBFFBT010000175.1, forward strand.
CAGCATACCCGCAAGATCGTTCTCGATCAGACCTACAATTCTTTCACCTTCGAGTTCGTATCCCCCGATTTTCGAAAAGCTCAACGCATTCACTACGCGTTTATGTTGTCCAAGCTCGACAACAAGTGGATTTACACCGATTACAAAAACCGCCGGGCTACCTACAACAACCTATCCAGCGGTCGTTATGTCTTTCATGTCAAGGCGTCTTTGGGAAACCAATTTTCCGATAACAACCACACCAGTGTCGACCTGATCATTCTCCCACCCTGGTGGAAATCATGGTGGGCCTACCTGGCTGGCTTGGTTTTGCTCGCGGGCGCTTCGATCGGAATGATCTTATTGAAAAGAAAAAACCAAATCAAATCCCCGGTGGTCGAAACTCTGAAAACGGCAGCCCCACCCGCGCGCAATCCCATGGATCTATTGACCAAAGCCGCCTCAAAATACGGCCTTACCCAAACCGAGATCGAGATACTCGAATGCCTGACTCGAGGACTTTCCAACAAAGAAATCGCTCAAGAACGACACGTCACCCTCCACACCGTCAAGGCACATATCAGCCAAGTCCTGTCAAAACTGGAATGCACTTCACGAACCCAGGCAGCCTTGTTTGCCAAAAACGCCATGCGCTAAAGATCCAATCCGAAATCAGCACCATACTTTCACCCGAAGTCCCTCCCCTCGTACCACCCGCAGAGAAGAAAAAATAAAGGTTACACATCACTCTTGTCCAAAATAAAATGATCATTCATCTGAAAACACCTGTCATTCCTGCGAAAGCAGGAATCTAGTACTCGATTCCCGCCCGCGCGGGAATGACCAAATTGTCCAATCATTTCAGACATACACTCTCTGATAGTTGGATGTGTTGGACACTCGTGGTTACACATAGAATATATACCTGTGGTTTCAACATAACCCATTTGATCGGAATTGGATGGATTTTATGTTTGACAAGTCGTACATTTGTACGTATTAACTTTTACAGATGTACGAAATACTTTAACGCTCATACCACCAAGGAGCAACTCATGCCGAAAAAAGACCTTCCGGCCATCAGCCCAGCAGAGACCGAAATCCTGCGTTTGGTTTGGCAGCTCGGTCGAGCCACGGTACAACAAGTCACTGATGCTCTTCCTCACAACCGTCATATCACCTACGCCACGGTCCAAACACTACTTCGCCGCTTGGAAAAAAAAGGCTACCTCAAACATCAATGCAAAAGCCGCGCACACGTATTCTCTGCCGCCATAGAGAAGGAGGCCGTCATAAAACGATCGGTCATGGATTTTGTCGATCGGCTGTTCGCAGGAGATCCGATCCCTCTGGTGCATCATCTGGCCAAACACGGACGCTTGAGCACCAAAGATATCAATAGGCTCAAAAAATTGATCGACGCAGACTGATTGGGAGTAGGTCATGAACAATTGGACCGAGCCGATTTTGTGGTATCACATTAATAGTGGTCTTCAGTTGCTATTGGTTATCGTCCCAATATCGGCCATTTGTTGGTTGCTACGCCGACAAAGCGCACATATACGCTATGCTCTTTGGATGGTAGTGCTCGTCAAAACGCCCCTACCCGCTATGATCCCAGTCGACATCAAACCGTCAGAATTTTCTGCAAGCACGCAAAACCTATCGACTGTAAATTTGGATACCATGACGATTGTACCTACCGCGTCATCGGTCCCAGACCCAAGCGTGCAAGTCGATACAGCTTGGATGGATTATCTTACCCGTCTCGATGTATCGCAATGGTTGCTATTGGTTTGGTTGCTGGGTATGTCGAGTTATCTTGGCATGGCGATCTTCAAAATCGTTCGAACCGAGCGATGGCTTCGTTTCCACCGCACCCCCCCCAACCCGAACACCTTCGTCGACTCAACGAGCAAGCGCTTCAATTTGGTCTCAAAAGATATACTGTATTTTGGCAAATCGATTTGCTTACCCAACCTTTCGTTTGGGGATGGTTGCGAGGCCAACTGTATTTACCAACCAAGTCGAATGTGGATCCGATCGTTGTCAACCATGAGCTTGCGCATGTCTCCCGATGGGATGCCGGACTCAATTTGATGCAACTGCTTGTCCAAGCGGTATTTTGGTTCAACCCGGTTGTTTGGTGGCTCAACAGCCGGATACGCATCGAAAGAGAAAAATGTTGTGATGAGATTGCCATCGCCCGAAGCCGCATCACTGCAAAGCAATACTGTCTTGCAGTTGTCAACACCATAGAAAAATCGATTCGGCCCGCTCCGGAGACTTGCATCCTATCGAGTGTTGGATCCACCAAACAACTGGAAGAAAGGATCAAATCCATGCTACATGCAAAACACATCTTTTCGAACAAGTTGAGTCCAGTTTCTGTATGCCTGGTTTCTCTCATTGCGCTCACGAGCCTGACGGCATCATTGCGACTGAAAGCGTCCGAGCAAAAACCCGCCTCTCCATCAATCCCCTCCATTTGGCCTACGCAGGCACGAGTAGCGCAACCATATGGCTTGGGCGTGCATCCAGTGCTTAAAACCGAATACTTTCATCGCGGAATCGACATCATAAACCGAGCCGGCTTACCGGTCCTGGCAACGGCGGACGGAAAAATTATCCTGGCAGATCATAAGGGCATCCAAGGTCACACTGTCGATATCGACCATGGTAACAATATCACCACCCGCTATTGCCATTTGGAAAACTTGATGGTACGCGTCGGACAGACAGTCCAGCGCGGTGATCAGATCGGCACCGTCGGCAACACCGGCGTCGATACTTCACCCTCCCACTTGCACTATGAAATTATCACGCAAGGCCGGCCACAAAACCCGATGGACTACCTTTCGTTGCATAACCGACCCGCAAACATCCCGACCATTTGGCCGACCCATGCGCGTATCACCAGTCCGTTCGGACGGCGCGTCAACCCTTATACCCAAGCACACGAGCGTCATCGAGGCATCGACATCGCCAATCAAACCGGCGAACCGGTGGTGGCCACCGCCGCGGGCAGCGTAACCCTGGCCGCAGACGAAGGTACCATGGGTCTTGTGGTCGAGATCGATCATGGAAACGGATTTACTACCCGCTACTGTCACCTAGGCAATCTCGAAGTGAAAACCGGTCAAACCGTACAACCGGGCCAAATTATCGGCCGTATCGGAATGAGTGGCAAAAGCACCGGTCCACATGTCCATTATGAGGTGCTCCTCCACGGACAATACCAAGATCCCATCAATTATATTCAACAATGACAAATAGTTGCACACAACTCCGCAAAGCTTTGCCCTATCAAGATAGTGTCACCCCCCTTAAAAAAACCCTTCCTTGTGTCATACAATTCTCAGCGTTCTGAGCGCTTACCTATAATCTGCATGACAATCTCATGATGAAGGGCCGCATTTTTGGGATTGCCATGAAATTTATCCCCATGCTAGGATGGCGCAAGATAGAGTAGGAGGATGGCGTATTTGTAGTATTTCATTGATATGTTTATGTTTTAGAAAAAAATGATGGCATGTAGCCGAAAATGAAAGAAGCGAGATAGGAATGATGGCATGTGATTGTTCGGGCCGAGATGGAACCATAACCGCTTCCATACCCCTGAGGTCAAATCCTTTTCTTTCAATCGACTGGACTCAGATGTGGATCGCCACCCTGGTGGTGCTCAACGGCATCGATGGAGTGCTTACGCTTTGTTGGGTTTTGTCCAACCGCGCCGGTGAAGCCAACCCGCTCATGGACGTGCTCATCCAAACCCACCCGTTGCTTTTCATGCTGGTCAAACTGGCTTTGGTCAACTTGGGCGCCCTGTTGCTGTGGCGCCTTCGAAAGGTTTATATGGTGGCCGTTCCAACGTTTTTTCTGGTGTTGGTATATAGTTTCGTCATGTGGTGCCACATGCTGATTGCCTGACTTTTCTCACCCAACTTTGTTGCCGGGTCGAGTCGAAGCATTTGGATTTCGATCCGTCGGCATGCAGAGTTGCTTATCAAAAATCAAACCCAAAAATCATCGACCGCAAGCTACTTGGAAGGCCCCAAGATCGTCAATTTCAATTGCGATCCTTCTTTGTCCCGAACAATGAATCTTTTGACGTAAGATAGGGAGTCGAAAGATATCTCTTCTCCATCCACTTTCACTGAGACGAAGCTGAGTGGTCTTATCCCCCTGCTCAATCACCGCCAGAGGTTCGTCCAAATCCACCTGGGCCATACACGGAAGGCAAAGCAAGACAAAAATAGACAATTGCGTAACAACTCTTTTCATTTCGAGTATCTCCTGTCATTGGGTTTGGTATCAAGCCGGCCTGCAAGGTCCGCGCCACGCTTTCCCGGGTCAAGCCTTTCGAAAACCTGCAAACTTGCCTGCCTACGCAATGAGGCAATCTTCATGCCACGCAATTATCTAAATGATATCATGAGATAACCCTGACAAAACCCCGAAAGGCGCCGGCTGCTTCAGCCTGCATGGAACCCATTTGAGGATCGATATTTCTCAAATGAGGATTTTTGTAAACACCCAGTAGGTTTCTGGATTACTCAATTTGGTACTTCTCGATTCGATAGATGAGCGTCGTGTAACTCATACCCGAGAGTTCGGCAGCGGATTTTCGGTTGTAGTTGCAGCGTACAAGAGCTTGACGAATGAGCCCGCTTTCTACCTCAGGCCAGTTTATCCCCCCGGGGGGCAGCTCGAAAGGACAGCCCGGGCTCGAGGGTCGACTGGATATTGCTTCGGGCAAATCTGCATCATGCAGACGGGAGCCCAACTTATCCGGGTATGGCGATAATCACCGTATTCCTAGATCTTTCAAGCGGCTTTCATGTACTTTTTTGTTCAGCTGCCAATATTTCATGCGCTCACTGCCTTTAAGCTCGGCTTTTTCACCATCGCTGCCTTCCCAGGCAATCACCCGATGGGGTGGACCGGATTCTATCCAGAACTTCAAGGTGGGTCTTCCGGCAGACGTGAGGGTAAAGAGATCCACCCCATACCTGCCTGCCGGAACATCGATGTTTGTCTGCAAGGCCGCTCGATGCACCCGGGCTTTACTCCATGCCAGAGGTTTGTGATCCAGGCGGACTTCGGCAAGTGTTGGGAGAAAATCAAAGCTTTTTCGTTCACCCGGCTTGATCCTCACGCCTAAGATGCCTCGAAGCGCGACGTAGAGGTTGTCGCCTACCAGTGCATTTGGGGGATACGGCAACCGGACTGATTGATCGGCTTCTTTATCAAAATAACTGAAGCTATTACTCTGTAAGGATTTTTGATCGAACCGCAGTTGATGAAAAACCTGCCCGCACCATTCTTGACTCGAGAAAGTCACCTTGCTGGGCGAGCCCCGGGGACGGTCTCCCTCGGGATCGACCTGAGTAAAGATACTGGACATGATGCGATATGGATACACCCCGGTTTGAAATGTACGCAGATGGTTGAGCTTGAGTACATAAAAAATGTCTTTTTTTGGATGATTTCCGGGATCGGGTTTGACCCGGGTTTTGCGGGTATGCGGCTCTGCGACAAAAATCAAGACCGCCTCTCCCCGGCGTAGCTCGCCGTAGCGTTTTTGTACAAGATCATAGACCGAAACTTCGGCTTGCGCATCCCCCCAAGTATCCCAAAACTTGTTTTCCTCAGCTTCCGAACATTGGACGCTCATGAAAAACACGATTCCAACCATCATCAAAATATTGTATGCTTTTGCCATGATTTGTCTCCTTTACCCACGAGTTTCAAACCAAGCTGCTCTTTCAAAACTAATACCAATCGACAACCATGACAAGTAAACCCTCCCACCAAATCGCCGTCATCATCCCGGCGCTCGATGAACAAGACACCATCCAAGAGGTAATCTCCGGCATCGACCGACAACTCGTCCATCGGGTCATCGTGATCGACAACGGCTCACTGGATGCGACCGCGGATCGGGCCCTCGAGGCAGGCGCCGAAGTGTTTCTCGAAACCCGAAAGGGATACGGCAGCGCATGCCTGCGAGGAATTCGAGCGGCGCCGGAAGCAGACATCTTGGTGTTCATGGATGCCGACGGAAGCGACAATCCGCACGAGATCGGAATGCTTTTGGACACGTTGGAGATCAACCAGGCCGATTTGGTCATCGGCTCGAGGGTGCTGGGGTCCGCCCAAAAGGGCTCCTTGAGCCCATTGCAGATCTTCGGCAACGCGCTTACGTGTAACTTGGTGGATTGGTTCTGGGGAGTCAAATACACCGATCTGGGACCATTCAGAGCGATTCGTTCGTCAGTATTGAAAAAACTCAACATGAACGATCCGGACTTCGGTTGGACCATCGAGATGCAGGTCAAAGCAGCCCAACAAAAACTTCAAGTGATCGAAATTCCCGTCGGGTATCAGATCCGCCGGGGAGGGAAATCTAAAATCTCCGGTACGATAAAAGGGTCTTTCCGAGCGGGAAAAACCATCCTGAGCTATGTGCTGCGGGCCAAGCTGTCTGAAATTTTAGAATAATCTGCCCATTCGAAGCAAGCCCATCCTTGACAAGATTTCATCCCTACCGATAGGATCGAATCATGTGGAAACTGTACAGTACTGATGAACCGAACGCATCGACCCTACGCCGGAAAGGATCCATAATGCTCAAATTATCAATGTATCGCATAACCATGGCCGCTACTTTACTCATGGTGACATCACCCGATGCTTCTTTCTCACAAACCCTCGAATCCAACACTCCGGCCGAGATGCGGCGCGCCTCAGATGCATCGGTCGACCGGAACATTATTTTGCCGTCGGCAGAAACCATCGGTCAGGGCAAGCTTTCTTTCAACAGCTACGAGCTGTTTCTGGCCGGTTTGACGTATGGTTTTACCGACAATCTTCAGTTATCTCTATCCGGTTTGCTGCCGATTACCGAAGATGTTCCATTGGTTTTGGTGTTCAACGGAAAATATCGTCTCTGGCACTCGGAGAGATTCATCCTGAGCGTCATACCCAGCGGAAGCATTGTATCCAAAGACGATGTCACCGCAGGCTCTTTGGGTGTGGGTATGGCTGCAGATTTGATCCTGGATCAAAGGGGTCATTTCGTATTGCACGGCGGAGGCAACATCCTTTGGGCGTGGGGAGGAGCCGACGACAAAGATGTAGAGTTTCTCGACGGAGGTCTTTTTATGCTCAACACAGGTATGAGCTATCGCGTGCACAAGTACGTCAAGCTGCTTTTTGAGCTCACACTCCCTGGTGGTCATTATAACGGCGAGTTCAAGCTGGTCGAAGAAGGCTTGTTGCTCGCCTATGGAGTCCGCTTTTGCAGCGCATCAATTTCGGTCGATCTGACCTTCATTCGCCCGGTTCACCCCGACGTTGACACGGAATTCGTAATGGGCTTTCCCTTTTTGGCATTTTCCGCCCGCTTCTAAGCAACGATTTTTGGCATATACGCTAAAACCTCCATCCAAGCGCAAGCCCCAATGCGCGGTTTTTTCCCCTGCCGACACCCGCAACGGGGTTGAGCTCCAACATATGGCTCGCGGCGCCGTCGACCCCGAATACATACGAATCCAGGATGTTGTACAACCACACTCCCACTGCGGTGTAGATAAAAATGTTTCGCGCCTGATAGTAATTTTCAGCACTTGCCTTCAAATCGGAAGCTTTTTCAGCCAATTGATCCGGAGTGAGATCAGGATAATTCTCAACGAAGTTCGGCGACGAGTAGGCGTCTTCGTCCTTCTGTCCCAACAAATGCAATGCCACGGCCGTGCCTGCCAGCGCTGCTTCTAAACTTATCAACACCGCTGCCTTGACCGGCTGCTGGTTGTAATACTGACCCCAACCCGGCACCAAAAGGGATCGAAACACCGCGCCGTTTTTGGTGCGCAATACCACCGAATCTTCACTCAAAGCGATCATGCCTTTTCTGGGTAGGGTTATGGATTGTGCGACCAAAATCTCAGCGGTCTCGACCGAAATAACCCTGGCGTTGACCGCAAAATCCTCCCCCATCTCTGAAACACTTCCGACCACCATGGCCTGCGCACCGGCCATCTTTCCAAGCTCGGCCACCTTGCCAGGGTCTACAAGACCGGTCATGGACATCTCGATTTCCCGCAAAACGTCTCCCAAGCGTTCCCGTTCGATGAGATAGAAACCATGATCCCGCTTCAGATAAGTATTGAGCTGAGCCGAGACGAGCGCCCCCAAATCTTTGTCCTCGGCGGTGGGTCCGCGCTGATCGAAGCGGGCTACCAACAATCTTTCATACCGCCCTTGGCCCGGCATTTTCTTGAAGGCTTCCGCCATGCCGTCTGCCAGCATGCGCAAGCGTATCTCGATCGGGCGATCCTCATACGTTTCCAGTCCAGGAGTTGGTTTGGGGTTGGGTAGAGCTTTATCAGGCACAATCGAATCGGATACCATTTTGGTTCTCGGGTTTTCAACGACGGTCTCGGCAGGAGGTATCTTATGCAATTGTTCTTTGCGCGGATTCGGCAATGTCGGTGTGGATTTGACAAACGCTACAATGGAGTGATTTGCTTTGGGTCTTCGCCTCAAGATCTTGGTGCGGATATAGATATCGGAGAAAGCCCGAAAAACATAACGATGCTTCCCTTCAGGTGTTTGAATAAATATACCCTTGGATACCTTGGGTGAAACCCAAAGCCGGGTTTCGGCCTGCATGTCGCCATCCAACTGCAATAAAAAATCAACCTGTTCGTCCCGCACCCCACGGACCAATAGCACCAGGTTCAATGGACCCTCGACATCGAAAAACATGCGCTGTTTTGCGGGCAAATCGATATATGGCATTTTTTCTTTGTTTTCTCTACATTGCTTTGTCTCGTAGTCCCCGATCAAAGTGACCTTTCCGGATCCGAGCACCGCCGGGATCGCAATCATCGAGGCCAAAAGCCAAGCTCCCACGCACCAAATCTTTCTCATCAGGCATACCTCTCAATTCCCGAGCCGGGTGTGAAACAACTGTAAGGCACCCAGCCGGCTGTCGACCCATACCAAATGGGCACCGGCCTCCACAATACCGTTCGCCGGGAGCCAGCCCAAGGTGATAAATTGCTGATCCCACGCGTCAAAAGTGCGCCTCTGCTCCAAGCCGCTTGAAAGATTGCGCACCACTACTTCTCTCAAACCATTCTTTTTTTCTACCCAAACCAGCCAATCACCAAAAAGCTCGACGTCTTGGGGACGCTGATCCAAAAACCAGCCTCCCATGGTTTGCATATCGGAATCCACCAGTACCAGACGGGTGATCTCCCTCATCTCGGAGCAGGATCCAGGCGGGTTGCAATCACAGGGTGCTTTTTTGCAACAAGGAGGATTGGGGCAGGCTTCGTCAACGTGCATGGTGGCCGGATTGTCCGCAAAACAACGCCAGCACGCCGGTTGATTGACGAACACCGCCAATCGATCGCTGAGTGGATCGGCCGCCCCCAAACGATCGTCCACATCGCCACAATCGAAATGATCGTCGTATGTCCCAATATGCCGCAAGAAGCCTTTGGTCAAAGGAACATCGATACTGTTTATCTGCACGGGTATCAGATTATTTTCCAGCTGCTGC
>JBFFBT010000176.1:0-12322 GCA_041560255.1 Myxococcota bacterium
GGAGTCGGACCAGGCGTCGGGGTCGGAGTCGGACCAGGCGTCGGGGTCGGAGTCGGACCAGGCGTCGGGGTCGGAGTCGGACCAGGCGTCGGGGTCGGAGTCGGACCAGGCGTCGGGGTCGGAGTCGGACCAGGCGTGGGTGTCGGCGTCGGCTGAGGATCGTCGCAAACCGCTTTTTTGTCTTTGCAGCAATCACCATATGACTCGCACTGAGCGTCACACCAGCAACCTCCTGGAGCCTTTTTTCCACAATACCCCACGCAGGAGTCGGGATCCGGACCAGGCGTGGGTGTCGGGGTAGGACCTCCTCCGGTGACCACGATGGAGTGATCTTCTGCCTCTCCTATATATGACTCCACCCCACAAGGCGAGCCTACTTCTTTACCAAGATAGATCCGGGTTCTCATCCTGGTCATTCCGGGCGCAGCCGAAGAAGGCACCGTGAATGTTTTTTCATAAACCTTTTCCTGGTTGGTCTTCATGATTTGCTCGCCGCCGTCGTCAAAATCCCGGTCTTGGTTCCAGTCGACCCATACACCAATAGAAATACCGTCCCAATGATCCGCATTGGTGCTTATTTTTACGGTATATTGCTGACCTGGATTCAGAGAGGCAAAACAAGTGGTATTGTCTTGGTATCCATTCGCGCCTCGGGCAGAAGCACAATCCATCGGGTTGAGCTGCACCCTGGCTACGAACCAATCATAGTTTTCATCATAGGATGCGCTGCAATATCCACCCGGCGGGATGAGGGCTTGAATATATCCATTTTTGGTAGCCTTGTCCGAGCCGAAGCTATTTGATACTTCCAGGGATACATCATAGCTCCCGGCCTGCTTGTAAGTCGACTTGCCGAACTCATCTATGCTGGATGAAGGACTGCCGCCCGGGAACGACCACAGCCATGTATCCGGGTTGTTGGTGCTGAGATCCGAAAATCTCACGGTAGCCCCGACCGGAATGGTCGAGCTGTCGGCCACAAAAGCGGCTTTCGGAGGCGAGGCTTGATACACCGTAATATACGAGTTGCGGGTAATCGTATCACTGCCTTTCGAGTTGCTTACGGTCAAAGACATGTCGTATGTCCCTGGTGAGTTATACACCACGGTGGGATTTCTTTCAGAACTGGAAGAAGGTGTTCCGCCTGGGAATTTCCAAGACCATTGGGTCGGGACGCGCCCCGATTTGTCAAAAAGTGGCACTCCTTGACCGGTATAGATCTCGGTCTCACCGCAAGCAAAATCAGCGATCGGTTTCAACACGGGTTCCGTGGTAGTGCCGGCCGAGATGGGGGCATAGGGCTTTTCGTTGTAGGCATAATCCAAGACCGTAACCGATGAGCCGATCGAGTCTACCTGCAATCTGAGCCACCCATAGCAGGTGCCGCCATACTGATTGAACGCGATTCCGGCATAGGCGGTTCTTCCGTTCCAATCCGGATAGGCTGCGCAGGTAATCTTGTGCTGCTCCCCATAGCTGCCCCCGGTTACCATATAGTTTTCGGCCCCGTCTATGACGGCGCCTTGAGACAGCGCCCTGATCTTACGATCCTTGGCGATATCAATCCCTGGAGTTGTGCAAAGGGCTTTTTTCCCATAGGTCTCCAAGAAAAACGTCATCGTGCCGGGTTGGTCTTCAAAATCGTAGTAACTGTACCACAACCCGTAGGGTTGACCGTTTTGAAGCTCAAAAAACTCCCAGGTGTTCGAAGTCGTGACGGTCTCGTCTGGAATATCCTCATATACGATTTTGTATGGATCCATGAATATGATGTCTAAGGCATAGGTCGAATTTTCGACATCTGAAGCGTTGAAATCTCTAAATGCAGCATTTAAAAAGTTGACGGTTATCTTGGCGCCGTTATTCTTGGCATGCTGCGATGCGGATCCGGTAAGGGTGATTCGCGCCAAGTTGCTCTTGACCCCCGTAACGACCGCGGACAATCCGGACGGCAGTCCCGATATGTTATAGTGGATGCCCGGTTTCATATCGGCGTTGAAAACCTCAAATCCTTTGCCTGCGTCGAACAACTCCGCGTACAAAGGCATGCGGATCTTTCCATTGTTCTCGAGGGACTCCCAAAATTCTATTCCTTTGTAGACGAGGCGCGGATTGGTTTTGTCATATTTGAGATAGGTGGAGTTTTCTCCTACCAAATGGCTTCCATACTTAATCCTGATGTATCCATTTTCGCCCCAATCGGCGCCCCATGAGTTTTTGATAATCCAGCACTGGTTGCCGTCATCCCAACCGGTAATCAAAACGATGTGCGTGGTAGTTGTACAGGTGCTATCACCCAGTACGCCGCCCTTATAAGCACCCCAATTGTCCGTACAAAGCGCAGTCGGTATGGGACCCCAATCGTACAGTTTTTGCTTCAACTGCTGGACCGAGGGCATATGGAGCTTTTTGGGCCAACGATCGTCCTCCACATCATCGGTATAGGCCCAGCCTTCCAGTTGCTGATAATGATTGTTGGGCGATTTGCAGTCCGTGTCGAGGCCCTCATAAGGATAGTCTTTTTCCAATACCGCGCCGGCGCCGGTTTCTCCGGGAGGTACTGTGTCCATCCACAAGTCATGCGCCCACCAACCGCCGGACGCGCAGCTCATACCCCAATCGTTGCACGAGACCAAATATTGTTCGGCCAGATCTCTCTCCAATCCATCCTTTTTCATGATCTTTGCTTCGAATCCAGCGGTTGCACCAAAAGCCCAACAGCTGCCGCATGTCCCCTGGTCCTTTACCGGAGTGATGATGCCTGCATCCCTCCAATCAAATTTGGACGGCAAAACTACAGCCTCAAAATCCTTGGTCAGGTACTCTTCAGCCTTTGGACCACTCCGGGTAAAATCGAAGGTACCTAGATACTTTCCCCGAGACTCCACCTTGATGGACAATTTTTTGGCTTCACCCTTTTCTTTCATCCAGGGACGCTGGTATGAAAGCATGATCTCGGATTGCCCTTTGGCAATGCCGGTAAAAACAAACCGCGCAAAAACGGATGCTCCCGGAGCAGGACAAGGCTCGAGGGCGTCTGACTGCGGCATCTGAAAAGCTTTCAATATGCTCTCGTCATAGCCTGCGACTTCCCACTGGTAGCCGCTGGAAGGATTGGTTTTGGCATATATCACCAAAACTTCATTCGTATTGAGTTGTTGCGCAACATCATAGCTTTCGGGCTCGTCGCCGCGTTGCCCGACTACGATTTTCTTGATTTTTTGATTACTCAGAGCATAACCCAGCCTGTCATCCATAGAGGGCCGATCTTGAGGCGGCATATTCTCTTCGACGTTCTCCTGGACATCCGAGCCACCCAAGTCGATGCCGCAACTTACGATACAGGTCACAAAAGCAAACAATGCCCCAAGCAAGACGACCCAATGGGTCGGTTTAAATAAAACTTTTTTCATCTCCAAAGTCTCCTTTTTTTCGCCCCCCTGCGCGTGCTCCCAAAACACACGGGACTACAGACATCCACACTCAAGCTCGAAATCAATAAACTTATCAATAAGCCGGCCAAAAACCTCCTTTCTCTTTCCCCTGGATCGGATGCACCAACCCCGAACTACCATAGGGAAACACCGAATCATGTAGTATCCTCCTTTGTAATATGTGATATATTAGATATTATAAAAAATGTCAATCGCGAAATTAAATGGAGAGCAAGGGACACCCACCATGGGCTGTTTTTGGGATTTCAGCCTTCCAACCAAAGGATGTAGCTCATGGGAATTAGGATGATTCATATCGAGAAAATTTTTGATTGTCGAGCGTTGGTAAAAGTGGAATGGATTCGATTGGCTTCGAACAAAAATCAGGCTTGATCGATGGTGATCTTTTTCATTTGTACCGGCGTCTTGGGCCGGTCACCGGTTGCGGTGGGGGTCGTCTCGATGGCCTTGATCACATCCATGCCGTCGATAATGCGCCCAAATACCGGATGCTTGGAAGGACCCGGAGTAAACCAGTCCAGGTAGGCGTTGTGGACCGTGTTGATAAAAAATTGCGATCCTCCGCTGTTTGGTTGTCCGGTGTTGGCCATGGAAAGCGTTCCCGGCTCATTGGACAATTTGGCGTTTTCGGGAAACTCGTCCTTAATCCGTCCATATGGAGAATCGCCGGTTCCGGCTCTCGGGCTCTGAGGATCTCGGCTGTGGGGGCAACCGAATTGACACATGAAGTTTTTGATCACCCGATGAAAATGCAGTCCATCATAAAACCCGTCGTTGACAAGTTGTATGAAGTGACCCGCAGTATTGGGCATTTTGTCTAAGTAAAGCTCTACTTTAAATGTTCCTAAAGATGTCTCACAGGTCGCGGTTGGATTTGCCATGCTGTTGCTCCTTTCTGTTGGGTGTACGCCGCACATACCTCCACGGTCGTCCACTTGGGTTTTCTGCAGCTGTTCCCATCCACCAAACGCCGTATTCCCTCTCCTCAATATCCCGGATTTTATCCGTACTACTGCCTTTACCAGGCACACAACCTTTTACCTAGGAAGCCGCCCTGGGTTTGAATCCTTCCCCCAAAACTTCATACACATCCGTGATGATGAGAAAGGCTTTCGGATCCGCGCTCCTGACCATATGACGCAGGCGCGGGATTTCTTTTTTCGACATGACACACATGATGACTTCTTTGGGCATATGGCTGAATGCGCCCTGCCCATGTAACAGCGTCGCTCCTCGGCCCATGCCGTGGGTGATGATGCGGGTCAACTCCTCGACTTTTTCCGAGACCACGAACACCGCCCGAGTGTACGATACGCCTTCTAAAACCAGATCGATGGTGCGGGTGCCCAAGTAAAGGTTGAGAAAGCCGTACAAGGACAACTCCAAATTGGAAAAGACCAAGCCGGCAGCCGAAATGATCAAAAAATCCACCGCCAATATGGCGCTTCCGGTCGAGAGGTTGGTCACCCGGTTCAAAACGGAGCCCACGATATCGGATCCGCCGGTCGATCCACCCCCCTTGAACACCAAGCCGAGCCCGGCACCTAAAGTGATGCCGCCGAACACACAAGCCAAGATGATATCGTCGGTGGCCGATTGAAGCGGCACGATGTAGGTGAAAAAGTCTATCAGCAAAGAGCTTACTACCATTCCGGCCAAGGATTTGATGCCGTAGGATTTTCCCAACACTTTGATCCCGATGATAAAAAGCGGCACATTGAGAACCATGGTCATGATGCCCACAGGCGTGCCCAACACGTGGTTCAACAACATGGAAATACCGGTAACTCCTCCCGGTACCACCTTGTGGGGAATGAGAAACAGGTTAAACGACAATGCCATGACCGCAGAGCCTATCAGCAACATCAAACCATCCAGCACATGTCTGGTCAGCTTATTCATTTCAATCACTCCATGCGAAAATCCACCTGCTTTCTCAAACAGGGCTTACTCGCAGTTCCACACCTCGGGCGTCATCGACGCCATCGAGTTGTACTCAATCCGATAAGGTCGTACAACCACCACCCGATAATTGGGATCGTCGGGTCCCTTGAAATATGCTTTCATTTCGTCATTCCAAACACCATGACGCAACTCTTTTTGGTTGGATATTTCGGCCACGCCTTCGATCTGCAAATACGCTTCGGTCTCTGTAGGCGTGCTGGCTCCACAGGTCAGATGGACCTGCGGGTTTTTTTCGATTTGCTTGATTTTTCTGGAGCTCGCAAACGTTGCGACATACAGAGTCAAATCCGGTTTCGCCGTCGGCGACACGTACCGGCACCACGGCCGGTTATCCTCGGTCAGGGTAGCCAACACCGAAATGGGTTTTTTTTGTAACGCGGCATAGATTTTTTCTTTTAAATCGGTCATGGGTCTTCTCCTTGATCAATCCGGAAACTGGAAGACTCGGCCACCTTGAAGATCACCTCATCCGACTACGGTACAATGGAAACATAAGTACCAAGTACGTTACTCCGAGCCCATTGCTTTTCGAAGGGATCCGACGGTCCCGAGCCAAGAAATCGTTGTCGCAAGTGTACCTGAGAACAAACTCAAAAGCACGTTCTTTCAGCGCCTGCTTGGCTCTTTTCCCAGTGACGAACATCAACCCGGTCTCGATGTCCACTTCCAAAGGCGCGTGCCTACCCGGACAACCCGCCCCAAAACGACCGGGTGAGCTATACACGTTATAGGCATGCATACAAGCATTTTCCCATCGAGGCGGTTTGCGGCAAGTATCTAGAAAAACACAGGCCGTCTTATCATTCAGCTCGCGATCGGCGAGTTGAACTCCTTTGATCTTTTTAGGGTTTTTAAAATCCGGGGCGTACTGAGAAATAAGCCGACAGCCTACGTTGAGATCCAATGATCTACAGACCGAAGGAGCCCTCACACATCGTACCGGTGGTATACTGTTTGCCACTCGAATCTTGATAATCGACCTCCAGCGTAATGGTTCCTGCCCCGGGCGGTTCTGGGTTTTCCGGATCCGCATCAGCTCCTCGGACCGCAAAGCTGCCTCCGACTCCGTAACTGAAACCCGACACCACCGGCATCCAGTAACACATGATATCGCGGTCTACTCCGAACTCTTGACACCGTTCCATGGTCGATCGATCCGCCACCTTGAACAAAAATATCTCTGTGCCTAGCTTGTCCACGTCAGACAAAGGCAACCGGGGTTGCGACCCGGCAAGCTTCCCTTTACCCTCGACGGTCACAGCATAGTCGGCACTGACGTTGAGGGGATTGAGGTTTATGTCTATGACGCTCCAATCAAATGTCACCGAGCTGCCATACGGAACCGCAAATCCATCACATGGTTCGATGACGGCCTCGAGCAAATGGCCGGTCCATACCATCCATACCGGCGTCCATATGATTGTGTTTTCATCCCACACTCCGTTGGGACCGTCATACTCGCCGTCACCATCGACATCCACAAACAGGTTTTCTTCCTCATCATGCACACCGTTGTCGTTGACATCCACAAACGGCTCACCCAAGTCCACAAACGGCTCGCCCGCAAAATCGGGCAGCGCCGGGGGATCGTATACACCGTTTTCATTAACATCCACGAAATCTTCTTCTCCCGTCGTATAGGCTATCATGGTCACCAATCCATCACGAGGATTTCGGGTGATGACATTGCCTCCGATTGTTACCGTGTAGCTGTCTTCCAAAGCTGACACCAACGGATCGACATCCGCCGGCATGGGCATACCGGTTCGGGCAGATGTTTCTGCAAGACCCATTTTATCCCCATCCACACCCGTCACAGCACTGGGCGTGATGTGACCCGCCTCGGTCATGAAGGCCACTTCGGTTGCAAATCCGATCTTATTACTGAAGCGGTCGGCCAACATTACGATACATTTTGTGGTGGCATTGACCCAAATAAACCCGTCCACGTTGTTGCGTTCGCATGCAAAAGTCAGATAGCGGGCGTTCGGTTTGGCACCCACCACCGCAAAAGCCGGCGACACTGCCTGAAGGGTGATTTGACCGACCTTGGCGGTCGCCGTAACCGTGACGGTGGTTGCATGTATGCCCGACATGAGGATTGTCCGAGCATACCCATCCGCATCCGTCTTGGTTTGATACGGCTCCAACACCACCCCGGGCGCTTGAGAGATTGTAAAGACAACCGATAGATTCGCAAGTGCATTGCCTTCGGTATCCCGCACACGGAATGAGACCATGCTGGTTTCATTTCGTCCCGAGCCCCGCACGCCCAATTTTGTAAAATCCGCGCCTACATACTCGACATAGCCAATTTGCACCACCCGCAGCACAAGCTCGTCACCCACCAGCGTGCTCTCGACGGTGGCGCTGGCCGTAACCGTGGCGCTGCCTCCGGTTTGTCCTCCGACAAAAGAGATCTTCGCTTGTCCATTCGCGTCTGTCTGGACGGGATTTGCGCCAACAAATGATCCCAAGTTGGTTGCAAACGTCACCGATACACCCGCGCCTACTTCATTGCCATCCGATCCGTACACGGTCGCCGTGAGTGTCAAGCTGCTTTCTCCGTCTGCAAGCACATTGTCCTTGGGAGCCGCCAAGATGATAAAGGGATCATCCGATGCCACTCCGGGAGTAAAACGCACCGAGGCTTGATCCGAGTATTGGGTCTGCATGCTGTCATTGCACGTAAAGCTTCCGGTTATGCCTGCAGTCACATTGTCTACAACCACATCGCTTCGCAAGGTCACCTGAGCAGAGCCATCCGTCGTGGTTGCAGTTGTCGAAGTGTCCGAAGAGTCGGTAAAAGTCCCTTCAGTGGTTGTAAAGCTCACCTGGGTGCCGTTGCTTACCGGTTCTCCCGAAAAGTTGAGCACGGTAGCGGTAATCGTACTGGTGCTCGAACCATCCCCGACAATCGACACGGGATCCGAAGTCACTTCGATGGCGCAAAGATTTTGCACCAATCCCGTAAAGGTCAGGGTTACCGCGGTGGCGGTAAGCGTGGTGCCCGTGACGGTCGCGTTGATCTTGGCCGTGCCTGCAACCGTGCTTACAATCGTGGTATTGGCAAACCCTCCGACTCCCAGTGACACACTGATTGTGTTTTGGGTGTTGGAAAAGCGGCCCGCCCCTGCCGGAGTTTGTTCGCTCAAAGAAAGCTCTACCTGAGTTCCGGCGGGATAGGCCTCACACTTTTCATCCAAAACCATCACGGTTGCAGTGATGCTCGTCGATCCGTCCGCCGGTACAGAAGCCGGGTTGACCGACAGGGTCACACCGGGTTGCTGGTAGGGCTTGCAACCACCCTCGGAATCCCCGCCGCCGCATCCCGAAATGCAGATCCCCAAAACCGCCATGGACCACAACATCACAACCACGTATTTTTTCATGTCACCACTCCTTCGTGATGGGGTTTACTTAAAAACAAAATCTTTGCCTGAATGGTTCTATCTTCCCATTGGGATGCAACCCTGTCAAGTCGAGGAGCAAGAGCTATTGATTCGTCCACCCACGCCTCGATTGCATATCAAAATCAACCAAGTCATCGTAGCCGTTCACCTGGGGTATCGGTGACTCTTGAGATTTCGATAAACGGCTACAATTCATCCAGCTGGTTGGATTCATGCAAGCCGGTGTTCATCGTATCGAGGCTCCTCCCGAGTACCCGGGTGCTGTGCTCAAACGCCATACGTGCTTCTTTCATGACGCTTTTTTGCCAAATGTCCGCGGCGGTTTGCCGTTGTGGGGGTACCCAGGCATGGCTTTCGGGATCCCACTCACTGACCAAACCATCCACCAATCCAGAAAAGTGTTTTTCCAACCTCATCCAGAAATCTGCCCTAGGATCGATGTTTTTTACGATTTTTGCTATCTTGGTTTTGCCGGGATAAACACTCCCGGACATCTCGGCATTGGATTTAGAAGAAAGTTTTACGACTCGAGCAACCCGCTTTCTCAACTCCTCGCCCACATGCTCTGCATTCTGTATCGACACATCCAGTCGATCGAGAATATCTTGGTTGCCAAACAGCAAAACCGGCAAGGATATCTTCTCGTGTCGCCAGTCCAAACCCTTGGATGTTTTTACCTTGCCGAGCTCCACTCTGAGAATATGCACATCCAACCGGGTGGTTGATTGAACGAGATTGTTCGCAAGGGCCCAGGATGAAACCTCGAAACAAACCGGTCTGCATCCACCCTTTTGGGTTGCAAATATCTCGGGTACATGCCGCCAGATGGACTCGTTTTTTTTCAAGACCATGGGACTTTCGTATGCTTTTTTCGAAGTCCGGTATATTTTCATCGGATCATATCGGGATTTGTCGGCAGCTCTACCCTGAGTAAAGTACATTTTGGAGATCTTTCCAGCTTCCCCAAGGAGACGCACCAAGCGGCTCTGCCAGGTCAATTGATCCACTACACCAAAAGATGGCACTTTTTTTATGCCTTGCTCGGTCACGACATCCATGAATTGATGACCATCATCCATCTCCCAGGGCGGGCGGGATTGATCTTCTTTGTTTGGAGACAAGTTCATCATGAGAGTTTCAAACAGATTTCTTCCCTGTATCCAAACGTTCACACCACCCAATCCCATCGCATCGGCATAATGGGGTCGGGTTACAATCTTTCCACCAATTTGCGCCTCCGCGCTTTTTCCAAACCCGGAGGCGTATGCCTGACAGGTAACCAACCAAAGAGCCGTTCGGGCAGGGGTCCAGGCCTCATTCTCATCGCCACCGACTCGCACAAATGCATCCTTGGCATTACTCCCAAGGACCGCAGATACAAGACGCGTAACCTTGGATTCGGATTTTGTTTTGAGCCTCGCCATTTGATAAAATGGATGATGTGCATCGAGAAGAAAAAATCTTTCTTTCCACTTTATGAGATAGTTCTTCACCGCATGCGTATCAAAGCTTCCATCGGCGTACAGGCTCTTCCAATCTTCAAACAATTGGATACCACTGTGCGCTCGGTACAACACCGCCAACAACAACCTCAACACGGATACGACAACCAGAGGCGACTCGTCAAAGATCTCTCGGATTTGGTTGGATTTCACCAAGGTATCGAAAAGACCGTACTCGATATGCCCACCATCATGGGTAGTACACGGAATCCACGGCTCATCGATAAGATTGAATTCTGACATAGCTCCCAAGTTTCCTTTCAATCTCCCCCCCAAATCGGGTCTTCCTCCTTGCAGTCTCGATAGCTACCGTCACTCATGGTCGAGAGGTTTACATACATCGAAAAGCCTTCCCGAAACACCACCCCTACAACCCCATATTTCGAAGCACATCTGATCGATAAATAAAATGATGACTCAAATTCCGGAATCGATCAAGTAGTTTGGTCACCGCATCCTGCAGACGGCATCACCCATGCATACGCAAGCCCAATTTTATGGATACTTGTCCACTCCACCGGTCAACAACCGAATGTGGGCTTGGATCTCCTCCGCCGCCGACTCATCTCTCTGCCGGCAGCTGGTTTGATAGGCCTGCACCAGACCGGTCAACATTTCGTAGATCTGCTGCCTTTGACGCATAATCTCTTGCCGCAACAGTCCGTAGGTTTGCATCGCAGGACAGCTCAAGGCTAGCTCCGGGTTCCAGCTGAGTCGAATCCCTATGACGCCATGATGGTCGAAGCGTATATCCCGTAACATTCCATCGGCGAATCGCTGGGTGGTATCTTTTGAGCCTGCATACGACAACTCCACCCGGGGCAGCCAGCCGGCCGACGTACAGTCAGGCCGGTTCGGCTCGGTGAGGTGTTGCACAACTACCGCCGCTTGGAACAACCTCCCCAGATCAAGCCTCCGGCAGACCTGATCCGCCGTATCGACACCCCGGTAGGGTTTCATCACCTGCCCGCCCGCCAACAGCCAGGGCAAATCACCATCTGAAAACCCTCGAACCGGTTCGAATCTATCGATGGTGAACGGCAATACACCACTTTGTACAATACGTTGGGGGCTCGATAGATACCATTTACCGGATGTCATAATCAGGGCGTGATCTCGAAACCCGGTCACTCGGGTGACCCGTTCAAACGGATCCAATCCGAGCTGGAAAGTGTCTGTGAGCTTACCGCTCGCGCCGTACAGGCGGGCGTTGCCCTGTGGATCGACCGCCAAGATCCGCCCTTTTCCAAGGAGCGCCATGGCTCCAAAATCGCTCAAGCGACGCCGGGTGGTGGTGTCGAGCGTCAACAACCATCTGTGTTCTCCTGTGATCAACACAAAATCGTCCCTCAGCTCCAAACGGCCCGGCGGTGACTCTTCCAGATCCGTCATCAAAAGCTCCTTGACCCCAAGACGGGGATGGATGAGCCAAAGCCCTTGACTGGTGGCCACAATCGCCCTCCCGCTTCCATCTGCATCCAAGGCCGAAGGCGCCCCGGGGATATCCAGCCGCCTTACCCCTCGATCGAAGTCCAGCAGAAAAAGACCACAGGAAGTCGCTGCGATGAAGCGATCCTGCTCCAACCAACCCACTTGGTTGGCAATGTCTTCATCATGACCGCAAGGCAAGACCAGCCGCATGGCGTCAGAGGTCCCAAACCAAACACCCTGTCTGCATCCCGCGGCGATGTACCGTTCGGAACGCGCCGCCGCGCTGCAGTCCGTATAGTCGGACGAAGCGCCAACGAATCGATAATACCATTGTGTATCATTGACTTGCGCGGCCAACATCACCAGCCAAACTATCCCATACATGTCCATCACTCCAATCATTTGCCGTTGCCGCACCCCGATGATATTTCATCTTCGGGTGAGCGTTCACCCAGGGGTAGCGCCGGCGCATGAGGTTTCGAGGACTTGTCTGAGCAGGGCTTACAAGCAATCTGGACTTGATTGCTTGTAAGCCCGCGAGTTCCGCAGAAATCGA
>JBFFBT010000177.1:0-12297 GCA_041560255.1 Myxococcota bacterium
CAACTCCCACTCGCCTCCCACCAGTCAACTGGATTCGATCGCTTCAGGCGCTTTCAAGGGATTTGAAGTATTGGTCAATGAGGCCGGCGGCGGACCGAACCCGACCCCGACCCCGACTCCAGGTCCCAACCCGACCCCGACCCCGACTCCGGGGCCCAACCCGACCCCGACCCCTCCACCGAACCAGGATTCATGCCAGGGTATGTGCGGCAAGAAATCGGGTAGCTGCTGGTGCGACAACCTGTGCAAACAGTACGGTGATTGCTGTGCAGATTATGATCAGTTCTGTGGCGACAACCCCAATCCGACTCCCAACCCCACTCCGCAACCGACTCCCAACCCCACCCCGCAGCCGACTCCGGATCCCAACCCGGGACCCAACTCATGCATGGGCAAATGCGGATCGCAGGCAGCCGGTGGATGTTGGTGTGACAGTTGGTGCGAGTATTACGGAGATTGCTGCGCAGATAAGAAACAGGTTTGCGGTTACTAAAAAGCAACTAGCTTTCGTATAACGCGAACTACTCGAAGTTGTTGTATTAATCAGGGACGCTCCGTTCCAAGAAGCGTCCCTGTTTTTTTCCCGATCTTTTCCTATTAAAAAACCTTTCATTTTCAATACATATCAGAATTCGTCCAGCTCGAAAATCTCATCTACCGGGCACTGAAAATACTTGGCCACTTTGAGCGCCAGGGGTAGGCTGGGGATATAGCGACCGCGTTCGATGGATATGATGGTCTGGCGGGAGACGCCTACCTTCACACCCAACTCTTCTTGGGTGAGACCGGCGTGTTTTCTCTTCTCCTTGATTGTATTGAGCACTCTTTCCGTCATGTGAAAACCCTCTATGATTGGGGCCGCATCTAGCCGGTATGGCGAAAATACAACATGGCACCCACCTTCGACAGGGCGATCAAAGCAATCAACGCAATGCATTCCCACTGTACGACGCGATGCACCCAGACCTGATAGACAAACCATCCCAGCATACCCAGCATGCCCATAATCAGCGCAAACCGGGTGGCTTTGTAACGATACCACACAAACCGCTCGTCCACCTCCAATGGCGCGCTTTTTCGCCACAAAACAGCCGCCAAGCCCATACACACCGCTCCTAGAAACAATACGATCATCGACAAGATGGATAGAAATGATTCCTGCTCGGTCCATTGATCGATCGACAATCCAACTCCAAATGCAAGCAACCCCGCAACCAGCCAGCCCCGGTAATTCATCCATTTCGGTCTCACGTTACTCATTTTTACACCTCCTGTTCACGACGCCTAGAGAGTTTTTTGCTTTTTCGGGCAAATCTCCGGCGTTAGAAAGTCATACCGTCACATCTTTGCGCCACACTTTGCAAAGCACACTTTACATTGTAACCGATTTGATATCTATGTCAAGTATGCTTTACTTTGAATTTGTTTTTGATTCTTTTTTCGAAGTGCTACCCGAACCTTCTTGAATAAGGTAGGATTCTACAAAATCGTCGAGATCACCGTCCAACACTTTTTCGACGTTGCCGACCTCGAAATTGGTACGATGATCCTTCGCCAACCGGTAGGGTTGTAAAACATATGAGCGGATCTGAGATCCCCAGGCAATCTCTTTTTTTTGGGCATGCAGGGCATCTTCTTCCTGCCTACGTTTATCCAACTCCAATTCGTATAGGCGACTCTTCAAGATCTTCATGGCGGTGGCTTTGTTGCGGTGCTGGCTGCGCTCGTTCTGGCAGGCTATGGCAATGCCGGTAGGTAGGTGCGTGAGGCGTACGGCCGAATCGGTTTTGTTGACATGCTGCCCACCTGCCCCGGAAGCCCGGTAGGTATCGATGCGTAAATCTTCATCCCGCACTTCGATCTCGATATCATCATCTACTTCCGGATAAACGAAGACACTGGCGAACGAAGTGTGCCTGCGCTTGGCCGCATCAAACGGCGAAATCCGCACCAGTCGATGAATGCCCACCTCGGCGCGCAGGTAGCCATAAACATATGTCCCCTCCACCGAAAATGTAACCGACTTAATTCCGGCCCCATCGCCGTCTTGAATTTCGAGAATCTCACTTTTCCAGTCTTTTGATTCACAATAACGTAAATACATACGAAGAAGCATATTGGCCCAATCGCATGATTCGGTCCCTCCCGCGCCTGCGTTGATGCTCATGAAAGCATTGCGTTGATCGTTTTGACCCGACAACATTCTGCTCAACTCCATGGATCTGACCAGTTTTTCCAGCTCGGGCAAATCGGTTTCGAGCTCAGCTCCCATCTGGCCGTCGTTTTCCAGCTCAGCAAGCTCCAAAAGCTCCTTGGCGTCCAGTATTTTCTTCTCAGTATTCTGAAACAACTCGACGGTCACCAGCAAGCCGGCCCGTTCTTTTTGCATCGCGGCTGCTTTTTGAGGATGATCCCAAAACTCAGGTTTCTCCATTTCTTTGTCGATGGAGGTAATTTTTGATATTTTTTGAGATACGTCAAAGAGGCCCCCGAAGCGCGTTGACCCGGGTGTGCAAATCCTCCAAACGATCTTTGATTTCTTTATACATGCTCACATACCTCCTGCTGTTTTCAATGCAAAATTTTTCACTAGACCGCAACCCTTTATCACCTGAAGACCACTCGTGTCAATCCAACCCATCCGGACCGATAAGACTTGTATGCCGCGGCCCGGTATGATGTATTCATGAGTCAACCTATGGAAACCTTCGTCATGAAAACGCCCGAGGTCATCCAAAACACCCATGATTTACAGCGTGCGGTTACACTTCTCTCCCGGAACAAACTGTTGGCACTGGATTGCGAGACGACCGGACTGGATCCCCATACCCACAAACCCATCTTGCTGGCTTTGGGCGATGATCGCAACCAAATTCTCGTGGATTGCAGAAAAACAGATCTCACCGTACTCAAAGACCTGCTTCAAGGCGATTGTCTCAAGATCACCCACCATGGGGCTTTCGACGCAGCCATGCTGCGCGGTCTGGGTTTGAGGGCCGATCACCTTCTCGACACCATGCTGCTCGAACAACTCATCACCAACGGACGCCATAACGGATCGTTATCATTGTCGGCCTTGAGCGACAAATACCTGGGAAAAAATCTTTCCAAGGAAGTACGCTTGAGCTTTACCTCGACAACCGGAGATTTCACATCCGCTCAAATCCAGTACGCAAAATACGACATCTTGACAACCTTTCTCGTCTTCCTCGAACAGTTACCCGCCCTGCAACGCGATGCGCTGGAAGAAGTCGCCCGGCTGGAATGTGCCGCCATTCCGGCTTTTGCCGACCTCAAGTACGATGGCATCTATCTGGATCATGCGGCTTGGTCTTCTATTGTCCATGAAGCCGACAACCAGCGTGCGGCCCTTCGCGCTGAAATCGATCAACACATGAGAAAGGTCGCCAACCCGGATCTTTTCGGGCATGTCGATCTCAACTACGAAAGTGATGCAGAGCTCAGAGAAGCGCTGCAGCGCCTGACAGGCAACAATGTGCGGGAGGTCAACAAACACACATTGCAGCACATACATCATCCCGTCATCCCATCCTTGCTGAGATATCGGGAGCTATCGAAAATCGTCTCGACCTACGGAGAAAGCTTTCTCGAATTCATTCACCCCCGCACCGGAAGAATTCATGCCGATTTCCAACAAATCGGCGCACCGACCGGCCGAGTGGCCTGCAGCCGGCCCAATCTGCAGAATATCCCTCGTGGAAGCCGTTTTCGTAAATGCTTTCGCGCGCCCGAAAATCGGCGCTTGATCACGGCGGATTATGCGGGATGCGAGCTGAGGATCCTGGCTCAGATGAGCTCCGATCCGGCATTTCTCAACACATTCCAACAGGGAGGCGACCTGCATGCCATCGTGGCTTCGGAGATATTTCAAACCCCGGTCAGCAAAAATAAAAACACGCAGCTTCGCGAACGGGCCAAGGCCATCAACTTCGGACTGGCATACGGAATGGGAGCAGGCGGGTTGGCACAGGCCACCGGTTTACCCATTCAGGAAGCAGAGCAACTGCTTTCGCGCTATTTCAAGATCTATCCAAAAGTCAAAGAGTATCTCGATCGTTCTGCAGACCAGGCCATACAACGGGGCTTTGCGCAAACCCTGGCAGGACGCAGACTTTATCTAAACCCATCTGAAGATCGGGCTGCGTTTGGTGCAATGCGGCGCGTCGCCAAAAACATGCCCATTCAAGGCACCAACGCAGACATGATCAAAACCGCCATGGCTCGCATTCGATCGCGGTTCTTGCGGCAAAAACTGAATGCCTGTATGGTCAACTGCGTCCACGACGAGATCTTGGTCGAGGCCGAAGCCGATCAGGCTTGGGACATTGCCGAGTTGATCCGCGAAGAAATGATCTTGGCGGGTAGCCGCTGGATCAACCAGGTACCGGTGGAAGTCGATGTGTCCGTGGATGAGAGCTGGCAAAAATAATCCTAGTCGTAACCGTTCACCTGGCAAAGTAGTGGCTCTTGAGATTTCGAGGACTTGTCTGAGCAGGATGTACAAGCAATCGATTTTTGATAGCTTATACACCCTAAGAGTTTCGCAGAAATCGAAAGAGTCGCCGCTACTTTGGGTGAACGGTTACCCCTAATCCTTTTTGATTTTATCCACACGGGCTTCAGATATGGGCCCGGACTCGATATGTTGCCGGTGTAAAATCTTCACAGCACGTTGGATTTCCAGGCTTGGGAGCAACAGGCTGATCCGAAAGGACGAAGTATGAATCCAATCAGGATGCAACCCTGCGCTCGTCAAAGCAGACCGGGCCCGGCGTAAGTTTTTGAAGTCTTGATTGATGCCGGCACCAATCAGGCTCACAGCACCTAGATCCGCGCGACATTCAACCCATTCTCCAAACGCCTCATACAGTTGTTTGGAAAGATCGTCACTGTCGGCGACAAACTCTTTGGATACCACAACGGTGGTCGTGGTATGCTCGCCCGCCTGACGAATCGAGCACTGCTTCGCGGGAATATTTCGATCATCACAAAATGTCAGCAAATCGTCGCTATCCGCTCGGCTCTGCACATCGGTTGTGATCACCACGACGGATTGCTGATGAGCAACACCTACCACGGCCCCGGGCAGCCTGGGAGCGTGCTTGCGAACCACAGTAACACCACCTTCTCCGTCCGCCCGCCTTACCAACAGGGCAATCCCACTTTTCTTGGCAAACTCCACCGCACTGGCGTTCAATACCCGGGCGCCGCTTTCCGACATCTCCTGCATCTCGGGATAGCGAAGCTCGGACAGATGTCTTGCCTGGTTTACCAGTTTGGGATCCGCCGAGTACACCCCGTCCACATCTCCATAAATCTCGCAGCTTTCCGCATCCAGCGCGGCCGCCAGCGCCACAGCCGTGGTATCCGAACCTCCCCGGCCCAAAGTCGTAATCTCACGCTTGTACGACATACCCTGAAAGCCGGCTACCACCACGATATTGCCCGCTGCCAGCTCATCCTGAATACGGTATGGCCTCACTTCGATGATCCTGGCGTCTGAATGCCGATCGTTGGTGATGATACCACTCTGGCTGCCGGTGAGGGATATGGCCGCGGCGCCTTGGGAGTGAATCGCCATGCATAATAACGCCATGGATATGCGTTCTCCAACCGACGACAACATATCGAGTTCCCTGGCATGGGGAGTACAATGAATCCTCCTGGCGAGACCCAAAAGCTCATCGGTGGTTTTTCCCATGGCGCTGACCACCACCACCACATCATAGCCACGGCGTTTGGCCTGCACCACCCGTTCGGCCACCTGTAAAATCTTCCTTTCATCCGCAACAGAGCTTCCACCATATTTTTGAACCAATATCGGCATGCTATGTTTACCTCGATTCGCTGCATCAACGTTTCAATCCGTTTGATCCTGTTCCGCCGAGATTTGGTGCTTCTTCATCAACTGCCAGAAGTTCTTTCTATCCATACCAGCTGCTTTCGAAGCCCGGGTGATATTGCCATCGTTCAGTGTCAAGATATTGGCAAGGTAACTTCGCTCAAACGTGGCTATCAACTTGCGCTTTTCTTCTTTGAAGGTGCTCATGCCTCCGGGCAAGTCAACATCCTCGGGTTGCACGATATCCCGGGTGACCATGACGACGATTTGTTGAATCTTGTTCTCCAGCTCTCGAATATTTCCCGGCCATTGATAACCAACCATTTTTTGCATCGCCAATGGGCTGAACTCTTTGATCTCTTTGTTGAACTCCCGGCTGAACCTCTTGAGGAAATGATTGGCTAAAAGAGGTATATCTTCTTTTCTATCTCTCAAGGGCGGAATGACGATGGGCACGATATTAAGACGGTAATATAGATCTTCTCGAAAGACACCTTCTGAAACCGCGGATTGAAGATCGCGATTCGTGGCCGAGATGATACGTACATCCGCCTTGACGCGCTTGGAGCTACCCAATGGTTTGATCTCTTTTTCCTGCAAAAAACGCAGCAATTTTACCTGCACCTTGAGACTGATATCACCGATTTCATCCAAAAACAGGCTGCCGGTATTGGCTTCCAGCACCAAACCGGCTGTATCCGCAGAGGCATCGGTGAATGCGCCTTTCTTGTATCCAAACAACTCGCTTTCCAATAAATTTTCAGGCAAGGCACCACAATTGACCGGCACGAAAGGTTTGTTGGCACGGCGCGACATCCTATGAATTTCCCTTGCAATGAGCTCTTTTCCCGTTCCACTCTCTCCATAAATCACCACGGATGCATCCGTCAAGGCGATAGCCTGAACCTTTTCGAGCACTTTACTGATGGTATCGGAGTTACCTACTACTTTACTTTCCTTGGAGTATCGGGTAAGTGAGGTCCTTAGTCTCTCAATCTCGCGCGACATGGTAAATCGCTCGATGGCCTTTTGTATCCGGTGGATCAAGGCTTCTTTGGTAAAGGGCTTGGCAATGTAATCATATGCTCCGGCACGTAAAAATCTCACCGCATCCTCGATACTGCTGTATGAGGTCATGATAATGACAGGTATTTCCGGATTGAGCCTGCGCACCTCGTCCAAAACCACTTCCCCACTGATAGAAGGCATGCGTATATCGGTAATCACGATGTTAATCCCGCCCTGCCGTATGATTTCGATGGCTTCTTCTCCATCTGATGCAAAAACCAACTGAAACGACTCGTTCTTGCAATATGCTTTGATCAACTCCTGGGCATCGGCATCGTCTTCAGCGATGAGGATTTTCAAAATCAACTCCTTAATAAGGTCTTTTTACCACATCAAATCCCCATAACAATCAATTGGATAAAAACATTCCCCCATATCCGTGGTAATTTTGCCCTATACGAGCGAAGGATGCAACAAAAATACACTCGGGTAAATTCGCATCTAACAATTCAATACTATTACACATATTGAAATATAATCTCTTCTGTCTTCAATTGGCATGCTTAGTGCATATTCATATTGCTGATTGTACTTGAAATGAAAAGGGATGAATCGGATTTTGGGATAGTATGGTTTTGCTCTTTGATGTGATGACATGACTGAGTTAGAGGAGTGAATCGCTGTGGGTATACAAGGTTTCCCCCCCCGCCTGTAGCTTGCACGAGAACTCCTCCTATGATGGGAGATGCACTAGAGAGTGATCGCGGGTTTCCCCCCCCGCCCGCATCCTCGGTTGCGTCTCCCTTTTTTTGTTTCGTACGGCAAAGCTGATTTTTAACCGTTTTGGAGATTTCCACCCGAATAAGATTTTTTTGGAAATCTTCGGCCTAATGCACCGTAAAAATAAATGGAAGCATCGCGAGTGCGGGATCGGTGCTGAGAGATACCAACTCCAAGATTTTCTCCACATGCAGCAAGGACCGAGACAGCAAATGGTTTTCGCTTTGGGTATCCAATCCCAAGTCACGGAGCAAACCCGCAAGGGATAGCTTGGGACGCGGCAGGTGAACCACCAAGGCATCTTCCTGAGGCTCGAGACCGATCTTGCTCTTTGCAAGCATCACCGCGGCATACAACCCACCCAGTTCGTCCACCAGTCCTCGCTGTTTGGCTTGACTTCCGGTCCATACGCGACCCTGCCCGATTTTATCAATCTCTTCAACCTTCATCCCCCTACCCTTTGCAACCTTACCGATGAACTGCTGGTAGAATGTCTCGACATATTTTTGGATCAAGGCTTTTTCTTCTTCTGTCCGACCCCGAAACGTCGAAGAGAAGTCGGCTATTTTACCGCGTTTTACGACCGCGTGACCGATCTGCAGCTTCTCGTAGAGATTGCTGAGATCAACAAACGTGGAAAACACTCCGATCGAGCCTGTGATGGTGGCGGGATTGGCCAGGATGGCATCCGCACCACAAGAGATGTAGTATCCGCCCGAGGCGGCCATGGGACCCATGGAGACAATCACGGGTTTTTTCTGCTTGAGCCGTAAGACCTTACGCCAAATAAGATCGGATGCAAACCCTGATCCACCGGGAGAATCCACCCGCAAGACAACCGCATCGACCTGAGAGCTTTTTGAGAGCGCCTCCAACAATCCAGCCACCAAGTTCGCGTTCATGCCCTGGGTCAACCCTCCGCCGGATCCTATGGTGCCGGATGCGTGCAAAACCACCACAACTGGAAGATTGCCCCAGCGGTTGCGATGCCAACTCTGCCGGGCATAATTTCGGATCGAGTACATGGGATGGTTGAGTAGCCTGCCTACTGGTTTTTCAATCTCGTCAAAATCCACAACATCATCAATCAAGCCGGCCTTTTTCGCATCCTCGGCATGCATCAACCCCTGGTCTATCAAGGCTTCCACCTGAGATAGATCCTTCTTGCGACCGGCCGATATGGCCGAGAGCAACTCCTTCGAATACTGGTCTGAAAGTGAATTCATCAATTCGAGCTTCGCTTCCGATGGCTTTCTCTGGGTCAGTTGCTCGGGCGCCAGCTTGTATTTCCCTACCCGTTGGTATTCGACTTTGGCTCCCACCAAATCCAGGGTGCCTCCCAAAAACAAAGCGTCCACCACCGGCCCGACCACCGCGAAAATAGCCTCCGGGGCGAGGAACACACCGTCACCCATCACCGCCAGGTAATATGACGTGTTGTCCGCTTGCTCGAGATGGAAGTAGACCTTTTTACCCGTTTTTTGAAAAGCAAAGACAGCCTCGCGCAATTCTTGAACATCCGTCCAGCGAAGCTCATGATTGCGCAACCGTATCAACAACGAGTCGACTCTTTCGTCTCGAGAAGCTCTATGAACGGCTGCAATCACGTCATGAAGGCTCAGCATTGTCCCAAACAAGCTCCAGGAGGTAGAGTGATCCAAAACCAGCCCGTCATCGATGACTATCTCGGCGGTCTTGCCGGTTTGTATGATAAATCCCGGCCGGTTGTCGGATGATACCGACGCCGTGAGCACCAAGTCGGCAAACCTGGTGCTGTCGTTATGTCTGGTTGTATTGACAAATCCACCCAAGCCCATGCGCAATAAATTTACTCCAAGCCCGATCCCGAAGTTGCCATCCAGATCCAGGTTGCCGAACAAGCTCAACCCATCAACCAGCGAGGCCGAAGCTGAAAACCGCAATTGAGGATCGGGAGCATCCTCGACCAGGCGCAGATCGGCAGCCAGAGTGATGCGTTCGGGATCAGGAAACCAAGGTCTGAGGGCCACTGCCAAGTCCATGATGCGATGAGATTGAAAGCCGGCCAGCTTGGCGCGGCCCAGATTTCTACCGGCAGCCCCAAAGCTCAGATAACGATAGGGCCGGATCACCACACCGGTCATAAAGTCCACCGACATCCCCTCATTGGTCCGAGTCGGATCGAGCACCTCCACCGCCCATCCCAGAGAAAACCATCGACCTTCGCGGAGTAACGGCATCGCCAGGGTGTACTTGAGGTAATCGGCCCGGCTGTTTTCCTCTCCAAATCTAATCCACTGCATCCCCAAACCCCACGAAGGGAATTTGAGCATGAGCCCGTCGGCGCTCCCGCGCCCGGCGGAAAAAATATCCATCGAGCCCTCACCGCCCGCGCCATCCAGATTCTCCTGATGCAGGTAAAGCGCCTGAAAGGAATCATCCCATGATACATCGGCCGGGTTGTAGACCAAGGATAAAGGCCCGGGGCTGTCGGCGACCGACGCAGGCGGCACCTGCATATCGAAGGTAGCCGAATATATGGATCTGGATTCCTCCTGCGCCATAGATATCTGCCCGTAGATGAAGCTTACAACCATGAATGCAATCAATAGCCTGTGCATGATTTCTCTCCTACATCGAGGTTGATGCTCATTATTCGGTCTCGAGACATACGCGCGATCGATGCGTCTTTACACCCGAAAGAATTTGGTATGCCTCACCATCACCGTTCGTCTTTTAACATGTTTATCCTCCCAAATCATCAACATTCCATACACTTTTTCTAAAAAGCCCCGGTTGAAAACGTATTGGATTGATCTTGGACAATTTCCGGTGATCGGGTTATAAAAACCGCAACCGGATGCGGCAACTTACAGAAAGGCCTTTTGCATGATGAACTGGATCTGGTTCGGGCTTATCATTTCATCTATCCTGTGCGCCGCTTTTAGCGGCAACATGCAAGCGGTGACCCTGCGATCATTCGAATCCGCCAAGGACGCCGTCTGGTTGGCCCTGAAGCTGGTGGGCATCATGGCTTTCTGGCTGGGTCTCATGCGGGTGGCCGAAGACGGCGGCCTGCTCGCCATCCTGGCCCGGAGACTTCGAAAACCCATGCGATGGTTGTTTCCGGATATCCCCGAAGATCACCCGGCCATGAGCGCCATGATCATGAATTTCGGCGCCAACATGCTCGGTCTGGCCAACGCGGCCACCCCCTTCGGCATCAAAGCGATGTTGGAATTGAATAAACTAAACCGCAATCCGGGCACCGCTTCGGACGCCATGTGTCTTTTTTTGGCGCTGAACACTTCCAGCTTGGCGCTTCTGCCCACAGGAACCATGGGTCTTCGAGCCGGTGCGGGCTCCCAGGATCCGGCTTCCATCCTGCTGCCATCCTTGCTGGCCTCAATGACCGCAACCATCACGGCTTTGATTGCGGCTAAGCTGCTGAAACGTATGCCTCGCTATCAACTGGAAAACGACGGTCGGGTGGAGCTTGAACCAACCCCACCCGGGCTCGAGCATACCGCCGCCGAAGACCATACCGAGCGACCAAAACCCAGCCGGATCGAAACCAAGCCGATTGGAATGGGTGTCCGCATCTTGATCTGGTTGATCGGCTCGGCTTTTCTATCGGCCGCGGTATACCACTACGTCTTTCGGGCCGCATTGCAAAACCCTCTCGAAATCATCAAGGATTTCTTTTCGTTTTGGATCATACCCGCTTTGATGGGCGGCCTGGTGTTGTTCGGTGTAACCAAGCGAATCAAAGTGTACGAATCTTTAATCGAAGGCGCCAAGGAAGGCTTTCAGGTCGCGGTTCGCATCATTCCTTACCTGGTGGCCGTCATGGTTGCGGTTGCCATGTTTGAAGCCTCCGGCGCCATGAGCTTTCTCAAGTCGTCACTTGGGATCGTTACTGGTTGGCTTGGTTTGCCGGCCGAAGCGTTGCCCATGGCCATCATTCGGCCGCTTTCCGGAAACGGAGCCTTCGGCTACATGAGCTCGGTGTTCAACCAACACGGCCCTGACTCGTTCTTGGGCCAATTGGTATCCGTCATGCAAGGCAGCACCGAGACAACTTTGTATGTATTGGCGGTGTATTTCGGAGCGGTCCACGTATTTCGGGTGCGCTATGCCCCGGCAGCGGGATTGTTGGCCGATTTGAGCGGTATTGCCGCAGCAGTATTTTTTTGCCACCTGTTCTTCCAATCACCTTGATTCCAGCCGTCGACCAGCATATCCTGAAACCATGAACACGCATGATTACAACCGAGGTTTCAATCGATTTGGATCCAGCTTCAGGTTGACACCAGCCGTGAAATGGCTGTTGATCATCAATACCGGCGTCTACCTGCTCGAGCTCATCATCGGGCGAATAGGAGGTACGACCTCATCGGGTATCAACCAAGGCTTACATTTTCTCTATACCCACTTGGCCATTTCTTTCAGCCGGGTGTTTTTTCACGGCGAGATCTGGCAACCTTTTACTTACATGTTTCTGCATGATCCCATGGGAATCGGCCACATTTTTTGGAACATGCTCATGTTATGGATGTTCGGGATTTCCCTGGAATCATTTTGGGGAAGAAATCGATTTTTAAAATTTTATTTTTACTGCGGATTGGGATCCGCGGTGTTCATTTTGCTGGTAGCTTTATTTGCAG